>JBAWYW010000017.1:0-10223 GCA_037143395.1 Actinomycetes bacterium
AAACAACTTGGTCGCAACCTTCTTTCGCGGCTTGCTTCTGGGCAAGAAGTGAGCCCGCGTAATTACCACCAGTTTTAGCCTCACCAGTTCCTCCTGGCGCAGCACGGACATACTCAGTTGAAATCCAGACAGTTACTGCTTTTGAAGGATTGAAGTAGGCAGATGCGGGAGTCGTAATAATTAGAAATGTTGCATGGTTAGCAGGCCTCACGCCAAGTCCAACCTCTGTTGCAATCATAAATGGACGAATATATAAAGATTCGCCAACATTTTTTGGAACCCATGCAATATCTTGCTTAACAAGCGCTCGAACCAAAGCTACAAAATCATCCACGTCAATTTCAGGAAGTGCCATGCGAACGGCGCTTCGATTGAAGCGCTTTGCATTTGCCTCTGGTCGAAACAAACTGACTCCGCCATCTGGTTGGCTGTAAGCCTTCATTCCTTCAAAGATTTCTTGGCCGTAGTGAAGTACTGAAGTTGCTGGATCTAGAGTTAAAGGACCATAGGCTTTCAGTTCGGCGTCAGACCAACCTTTTCCTTCGCTCCACTCAACAACAATCATGTTGTCGGTGTAGTACTTACCAAACCCACCTTCTGCAATTTTTGCAGCACGATCTGCATCAGATACCGGATTGGTATTTGGGTGCAGATTAATTTTCATTTAGAGGGCTCCTGCTAATGCATCGCCAATTTCAACGGTGCTGCGCTTTTTGTCCCCGCGAGTAAGAAGATCAGCAGCAACTGCCTTTTCAACGTCAGCAGCAGCTTGAGTTTCTCCAAGGTGATCTAAAAGCATAGCGATAGACATTACGGTCGCTGTTGGATCTGCAAGTGACTTACCAGCAATATCTGGCGCTGAACCATGAACGGGTTCAAACATGGATGGGAATTTTCCAGTTGGATTTATGTTGCCTGATGCGGCAAGCCCGATACCACCGCAGATGGCAGCAGCAATATCGGTGATGATGTCACCAAAAAGATTATCTGTTACAACAACATCAAAACGCTCTGGATTCGTAACAAAAAACATTGATGCGGCATCAACATGTAAATAGTCAGTTGCCACAGCAGGGAACTCTTTTGCTACTTCATTAAAGGTGCGAGTCCATAGTCCACCAGCATGAGTCAATACGTTATTTTTGTGTACAAGAGTTAACTTCTTGCGTGGTCGTGCTGCCGCGCGTGCGAAAGCATCACGAATGACACGCTCTGCGCCTCTGCGTGTATTCAACGACTCTTCCGTTGCAATTTCAGCATCAGTTCCAAATGCAAGATTTCCGCCAGCACCAACATAAGGTCCTTCGGTGCCTTCGCGTACAACAATAAAATCGATAGTTGCACTGGTCGAAAGAGGTGACTTCACGCCAGCATGTAACTTTGCTGGACGAAGATTCACGTACTGATCAAAGGCAAAGCGAAGCTTTAATAGAAGCCCTCGCTCAAGCACGCCGCTAGGAACTGTTGGATCTCCTACAGCGCCAAGCAAAATAACATCTGCTTTGGCAATCTCAGCCATAGTTTCATCACTAAGAACCTCACCAGTTTTGTGCCAGTGAGTAGCTCCAAGGTCGTAATGAGTCTTATTAAATTTCAAAGAATGCTTTGCGGCAGCCGCATCTAAGACCTTCAAGCCTTCGGCGACAACCTCTGGTCCAATGCCATCGCCAGCAATTACAGCTACGTCAAAAGTTTTCATTAGATCACCAAAGTTACTGCGCGGACTAGTTCTGAACCTGTTTCCTTTTGAATTGAAGCTACTAAGTCAGCGCCAACGCCAGAGTCGACAGTAATTGCCATAAGGGCTTGTCCCCCTGCTTCCTTGCGTGATACCTGCATACCTGCAATATTGATTTTGGCTTTACCTAACAAATTACCTACTGATCCAACAATTCCAGGACGATCTGAATATTGAAGGAAAAGTAAATGTTCGGTTGGTGGAAGATCCAAATCAAAACCATCAACGCTGATGATCTTTTCAACACGGCGAATTCCCATAAGCGTTCCATCGACCACAATTGATCGTCCATTACTTAACGCAGCATTCAAAGAGATCATGCTGCGATACTCCGGACTTTCAGGATCAGTTGTGACTGATGAACTCATGCCACGATCGGAAGCAAGCCCTGGGGCATTGACGTAAGTAACAGATTCAGCGCCGGTTGCAACAAGTGCTCCCTTAAGTGCACTTGTAGCAAGGATGGATGAATCATGTCCTGAGATATCACCCTTCACATGAACAGAAAGTGAAGCAGGAAGTTCTCCAGCAATAATTGTGGCAATCTGGGCCATCTTCTCAACGAGCGGCAAACTTGGACGAATATCCTCGTGAATCATGCCACCCTTAACGTTGATTGCATCAGGTACAAGTTCACCTGCAAGCGCCTTACGCACTGAAACAGCCACTGCAATACCAGCACGCTCTTGAGCTTCATCTGTTGATGCTCCTAGGTGAGGTGTTGCAACAACGTTATCTAATTGGAACAAAGGTGAGTCTGTGCATGGTTCGGTAGCAAATACATCTAAACCAGCTCCAGCAACACGGCCCTCAGTAATGGCTGTGTACAAAGCGCCTTCATCAAGTACACCACCGCGGGCAGCATTAATAATGCGCACAGTTGGCTTAACTTTCTTAAGTGCTTCTTCGCCAATGAGATTTGCGGTCTCTTTAGTCTTTGGTAAATGGATTGTGATGAAATCACTCACACGAAGTAATTCATCAAGATCAACTAAACGAACACCCAATTGAGCTGCGCGCGCTGGCAACAAATAAGGATCATATGCAACGACATCCATGCCAAAGGACTGCATTCGAGCAGCAACTAGTTGACCAATCTTTCCAAATCCAACAATTCCTAAAGTCTTTTCAAATAACTCAGCGCCTGTGTACTTTGAACGAGCCCACTTGCCAGCACGCAAAGCAGCGTGGGCAGGTGACACAAAGCGAGCAGATGCTAGAAGAAGAGTGATAGCAAGCTCTGCAGCACTGACAATATTTGAAGTTGGTGCATTAACAACCATGACGCCTGCTGCTGTTGCAACAGGAATATCTACGTTATCAACGCCCACTCCCGCACGGGCAATTACCTTTAAACCTTTTGCTGCTCCAATTGCTTCAGCGTCCATTTTGGTTGCAGATCGAATCAAAACCGCATCAACCCCTGCGCCAAGTGCAGCAAGAAGTTCATCTCGGTTTGCTCCATCGCAATGGCGCACCTCAAAATCAGGGCCAAGCGCCTGCATGGTTGCAGGGCTTAGCTCTTCAGCAATTAGAACAACAGGTTTAGCCACGCGCAGCGTTACCTTCCGTGTAATCATCCTTTGCGTTCTTAACCCATGACATCATCTTGCGAAGTTCACGGCCAACAGCCTCGATTGGATGTGTCTCACCCTTGGTGCGAAGTGACTTGAACTCAGGTGCTCCAGCATCTTGGTCATCGATAAAGCGCTTTGCAAAAGTTCCACTTTGGATGTCAGCAAGGACTGCCTTCATGTTCTCTTTCACACGTGGGTCAATAACACGTGGGCCTGAGATGTAATCTCCATATTCAGCTGTGTCAGAAACTGACCAACGCTGCTTGGCAATTCCACCTTCATACATCAAGTCAACGATCAACTTAAGCTCATGCAAGCACTCAAAGTAAGCGACTTCTGGCTGGTATCCAGCTTCAACAAGAGTCTCAAAACCATATTGAACGAGCTGCGATGCACCGCCGCAAAGTACAGCTTGCTCACCAAAGAGATCTGTTTCGCACTCTTCAGTGAATGTTGTCAAAATACCGCCGGCGCGAAGTCCGCCGATTGCTTTGGCATATGAAAGTGTGAGAGGCCATGCATTGCCTGTTGCATCTTGCTCGACAGCAACTAGAACAGGCACACCACGTCCAGCTGAATATTCACGGCGCACCAAATGTCCTGGACCCTTGGGGGCAACCATTGCAACATCGATATTTGCTTCTGGCTTGATGTAACCGAAACGGATATTAAATCCGTGACCAAAGAAAAGTGCTGAACCTGGCTTTAGGTTTGGCTTGATAGCATCGTTATAAATGTGGCGCTGCACATGATCTGGAGCAAGCAACATAACAACATCGGCTTCTTTAACAGCGTCAGCAACAGAGAGAACGCGAAGTCCTTCAGATTCTGCTTTAGCCCGTGACTTGGAACCTTCTGCCAAACCAACGCGGACATCTACTCCACTGTCACGCAAGCTCAGTGCATGTGCATGGCCTTGTGAGCCATAACCAATTACTGCAACTTTCTTTGACTGAATGACGGATAGATCTGCATCTTCATCGTGATACTGGGTAGCCACTGGGGTCTGCCTTTCTAGTTCTGTTAGTTACGTTGTTTGAGTTAGTCGTTACTGCTGCTATTTCCTGTATTACCTGGCTTCAATCCTCGCTCCATTGCGACGAGTCCAGATTGCACCAATTCCTTAATTCCGTACGGCTCCAAGACGCGGAGCAGTGCATGAATCTTCTCACTATTTCCAGTCGCCTCAATCGTGACCGCATCCTTGGCCACATCAACTACTTTTGCGCGGAAAAGCTGAACAGTTTCTAGAACCTGCGAGCGAGTCTCAGCAGTTGTTGTGACTTTCACCAGCAAGAGCTCACGCTGGACAGAGGCAATTGGGTCTAATTCAACAATGCTCAATACGTTGATCAACTTATCGGTCTGGGCAATTACTTGTTCAAGTGCATGTCCCTGAACATCGATAACAATTGTCATGCGGGAGATGTTTGGATCTTCTGTTGGCCCAACGGCAAGAGAATCAATGTTGTAACCACGACGGGAGAAAAGGGCAGCAATACGAGCAAGTACGCCAGGGCTATTCTCAACAAGTACTGAAAGTGTGCGTTGATTACTCATTTATAACTCCTGTGAATCCCAGACAGGGGCCATTGATTTGGCAACAACAATGTCATCATTTGATGCTCCTGCTGCAACCATTGGCCAAACCATCGCGTCACGGTGAACATTGAAATCAATGACCACAGGACGATCATTAATTTCCATTGCTTCCTTAATTACCCGGTCGACATCTTCTTTGGTATCGCAATGAAGCCCAACGCAACCCATTGCCTCAGCAAGTTTTGCAAAGTCAGGAATACGCTTTGAATGCAGATCTGTGTTTGAAAATCGCTCGTTATAGAACAAAGTTTGCCATTGGCGAACCATTCCGAGAGACTCGTTATTAATGATCGCAACCTTGATAGGAATTCCATTAAGCGCGCATGTCACAAGCTCTTGGTTTGTCATTTGGAAACATCCATCGCCATCAATTGCCCATACAACAGTATCTGGAGCTCCAACTTTGGCCCCCATGGCAGCAGGAACCGCATAACCCATAGTTCCAAGACCACCTGAGTTCAGCCATGTGCGTGGATTTTCGTATCCAACAAACTGTGACGCCCACATTTGATGCTGACCAACACCTGCAACATAAATGGAGTCAGGACCAGAAATCTTTCCAATACGTTCGATTACATATTGCGGTGAAAGGGATCCATCTGATGGTTGGTCATAACCAAGTGGATACTTAGTACGCCACTCACTGCATGATGCCCACCACGTAGTTAAGTCAGGCTTACTCTTCTTAAATACGCTTTCAAGTTCAGGCAAAAGAGCTTTTATGGTGTGCTTGAGATCGCCAATAAGAGCAACATCAACCGCACGAACCTTGCCGATTTCGGCAGGGTCAATATCTGCGTGGATAATTTTTGCATGTGGCGCAAAAGATGAAATCTTTCCTGTAACACGATCATCAAATCTTGCACCTAGAGTGATAAGTAAATCTGCTTTTTGAAGGGCAGTAACAGCAGCAACAGTTCCATGCATACCTGGCATGCCAAGGTGCTGCTTATGACTATCTGGGAAAGCGCCACGTGCCATAAGTGTCGTCACAACAGGTGCACCAGTGAGCTCAGCAAGTTTCATCAATTGCTTCGATGCATTTGCCTTGATGATTCCACCACCCACATAAAGAACAGGGCTTGTTGATTGAGCTATGAGCTTGGCCGCTTCTTTGATCGCAGCATCAGTTGGGTCCATCACTGGGTTATAGCCAGCTAATGAAATCTTCTCAGGCCACTTAAAAGTAGTCATGTTTGTAAGCGCATCTTTAGAGATATCAACCAAGACGGCTCCTGGGCGACCTGTACCAGCAATGTGAAATGCTGCCGCGATTGCATGAGGAATGTCATCTGGATTTGTAATCAGGAAGTTGTGCTTGGTTACCGGCATAGTAATTCCGCGAATATCAGCTTCTTGGAAAGCATCTGTGCCAATTGCATGTGAAGCAACTTGTCCTGTGATCGCAACGACTGGAACTGAATCCATCTGTGCATCAGCTAGTGGTGTGACAAGGTTTGTTGCTCCAGGGCCAGATGTCGCTATGCAAACACCAACTCGACCTGTTGCTTGTGCATATCCTGTTGCTGCATGTCCAGCACCTTGTTCATGGCGAACCAAGATATGTCTGATCTTGCTGTCAAAAATTGGATCATACGCAGGAAGAATCGCGCCACCTGGGATACCAAACATGACGTCAACGCCTGCATGCTCTAGCGCTTTGACGAGAGACTGAGCTCCTGTGATCTTGTCTGTCATGTTCATCTCCTTTCGGTAAGTGTTCTTCTTATTACTGCTGGTGAAATAACAAACCCCCCAGTTTCCACTGAGGGGTAGCGCACCATCTAGAAGTCTCTAGATCGCGCGCTGGGAAATCACCACTGATGATGTCATGGCTCAATTCTCGCCTGTGGCCTGCGTGTAGTCAACCCCTGAGACGCAGATCTCAAATAGTGAGTAGTGGCTACTAAGCCATTAACCGCAGACAGCGCCTTTTGAGGCGGAGCCAACAACTTTGGAGTATTTAGCCAAGACCCCTCGGCGGTACTTATGAGGAATTGGCGCGAAGTGCTTGCGGCGCTCCGCTAACTCGGATTCAGATACCAGGAGATCAAGTGTGCGATTGATTGTGTCAATGCGAACGATGTCGCCATCTTTCACTAATGCGATTGGCCCTCCATCAACGGCTTCGGGAGCAACGTGGCCAACACAAAGGCCAGTACTTCCCCCAGAGAAACGACCGTCCGTCAGCAAGAGTGTTGATTTACCCAGACCTGCGCCTTTGATTGCGCCAGTGATCATCAACATTTCGCGCATTCCAGGTCCACCCTTTGGACCTTCATAACGAATAACAACAACATCGCCAGCTTTAATCGTTCCATTTTCAAGAGCGTCCATCGCAGCTTGCTCACGTTCAAATACACGAGCTGGTCCCTCAAACTTTTCAACACCGACTCCAGCTGTCTTACACACTGCCCCTTCAGGAGCGAGAGAGCCACCCAAAATAGTAATTCCACCACCTGCAGATAATGGATCTTTAATGGAGTGCAAGACATCTCCATCTGCATCCAATGGCGTTAGTTCAGCAAGATTCTCCGCCATTGTCTTTCCAGTAACAGTAAGGCAATCGCCGTGCAAGAAACCAGCATCTAGAAGCGCGCGAAGAACTACAGGAATTCCACCAACGCGATCAATATCGGTCATGACATATTTACCAAAAGGCTTGAGATCTCCTAATAGCGGAGTGCGGGAACTAATTCGCTGGAAATCTTCAAGGGTAAGGTCAACCTCTGCTTCGTTGGCAATCGCCAAAAGATGGAGCACAGCATTAGTTGAGCCACCTAGCGCCATAACCACTGTGATGGCATTTTCGAAGGCTTTCTTTGTCAAAATGTCTCGCGCAGTAATTCCCTTACGGATGAGTTCGACAACCGCTGCTCCAGCCTTGACTGCATAATCATCACGACGGCGATCAACAGATGGTGGCGAGGCAGAACCAGGCAATGAAAGTCCAATGGCTTCTCCTACTGCCGCCATAGTGTTGGCCGTATACATACCGCCGCATGCACCTTCACCAGGGCAAATAGCTCGTTCAATTTCATCTACTTTTTCTTGAGTGATAAGCCCACGAGCACATGCTCCAACAGCTTCAAATGCATCAATGATTGTGACATCTTTGCCATCTACTTGGCCTGCCAATGTTGTTCCTGCGTAGACAAAGACACTTGCCACATCTATACGTGCTGCGGCCATCATCATCCCTGGCAACGACTTATCGCAACCTGCAAATGTGACCATTCCATCAAGACGTTCTGCTTGCATTACCGTCTCAACAGAGTCGGCAATTACCTCGCGAGAAACAAGTGAGAAGTGCATACCTTCGTGGCCCATCGAGATGCCATCAGAAACTGAAATAGTTCCAAATTGCATCGGAAAACCGCCAGCAGCTATGACACCTTTACGAGATGCCTTTGCAAGACGATCAAGTGAGAGATTGCAGGGAGTAATTTCATTCCATGAAGAGGCGATACCAATTTGTGGCTTCTTAAAATCTTCATCTTTCATGCCTACTGCGCGCAACATTCCTCGCGCTGGAGCCCGTTCTAAGCCATCGGTGACAAGTCCCGACCTTGGCTTCATTGGATTTTTTGGCTCGCTCATAACCTAATACTAGCCCTGACCTAAATGCTTCAGCAGAAGTTCTCTGACCTTTGCAGCATCTGCTTGTCCACCTGTTGCCTTCATAACTGCGCCAATCAGCGCACCCGCAGCAGGAATATTTCCTGAGCGCACGCGTTCTGCAGTATCTGGAGAGGCAGCAATGGCACTCTCAATTGCCGTCATCAAAGCACCATCATCGGAAACAACTTTCAGTCCACGTTTTTCGATTACTTCCTTGGCTGATCCCTCGCCAGCAATTACACCTTCGATAACCTGACGAGCAAGCTTGTCTGTCAATTCACCTGACTCGATGAGGACAATAACTTCTGCAACACTTGATGCGGTTATAAGCGATGTTGGAGCAACTTCTCGCTCATTTGCTAGACGAGAAACTTCACCAAGCCACCATGATCTAGCGCGTGCTGGTTCAACGCCAAGGGAGATCGTCTCTTCAACAACATCGAGAAGTTCAGCATTAACAAGTGAGTCCATCTCCTTATCGGGAACTGACCATTCAGCTTGCAAACGTTTGCGTCTAGCTGAGGGTCTTTCAGGCAATTGCTCACGAAGTGTTTCAATCCAAGTCGCATCCGGCACAACCGGAACTAAATCTGGTTCTGGGAAATAGCGATAATCCTCGGCTTGTTCTTTTGAACGACCAGGTCTGGTCTGTCCACTTTCTTCTAGGAAGTGACGGGTCTCTTGAACGATTCGCTCACCTGCATCTAGTCGATTGCTCTGGCGAATTACTTCACCAAGAACTGCTCGCTCAACCGAACGAAGTGAATTCACGTTCTTTGTCTCACTTCGCGTTCCAAGTGCGCCGCTCCCAATGGGTGCTAGTGAAAGATTCACATCGCAACGCATTGACCCTTGTTCCATCTTCACATCTGAAACACCGAGTGAGCGCAAAATATCCCGTAGCTCTGTGACATAGGCACGAGCAACTTGAGGTGCATACTTTTTAGCCCCTGGAATAATCTTTGTGACAATTTCGACCAAAGGAATACCAGCACGGTTGTAATCAAGAAGTGAGTAATCGGCGCCATGAATACGACCCGTTTCTCCTCCTACGTGAAGAGACTTTCCTGTGTCCTCTTCCATGTGGACACGTTCAATTTCAACTCTGAATGGCATTTTGCCTTCATCAGTATCAATTTCAACATCGAGATACCCATTAATACAAATTGGTTCGTCATATTGTGATGTTTGAAAGTTCTTAGGCATATCGGGATAGAAATAATTCTTACGGGCAAAACGACTAAAAGGAGCAATCTGGCAATTCAGAGCAAGACCGATCAAAATAGTGCTTTCAATTGCTCGACCATTCACAACAGGCAGTGCTCCAGGCAAACCTAAGCAGATAGGACATGTCTGTGTATTTGGCTCTGCGCCAAATTCAGTGGCACATCCACAAAACATCTTCGACTTGGTGTTGAGCTCAACGTGTACTTCTAGGCCAAGTGTTGGCTCGTACTTTTCTACCGCTTGATCGTATGAGAGTGCCATTACTTACCTGCCAAAGCTGGAATATCAGAGAGCAGAGTCTTGCCCCACTTGCTCACAAGTGCTGCTTCGAGTGTTCCCCCTACTTGATACATCAAATCATCTTTCATCGCAGGTGACATGATTTGGAAACCAACAGGTAGTCCATCTTCTGGTGCAAGGCCGCACGGCAATGACATTCCGCCAATACCTGCCATGTT
>JBAWYW010000018.1:0-10200 GCA_037143395.1 Actinomycetes bacterium
AATGGAGATGTTGCAAAGAAGATGTTTATTGCCTTTGCAAAACTAAAAAATGCCGAACTTGCAAAGTGGATTGAGAGCAATGTTGCCTTTCCTAATTCCATGGTTGATCGGATAACTCCTGTCACCGCCCAGGCAGATATTGATCTAGCAAAAAATACTCTGGGACTTGAAGATCACTGGCCAGTAGCTTGTGAACCATTTTTTCAATGGGTGATTGAAGATCATTTTCCACTTGGCAGACCACCCTTTGAAAAAGCTGGCGTACAAATGGTTAAAGATGTTATGCCATATGAGCTCATGAAACTCCGGCTACTTAATGCAAGCCATCAGGGCCTTTGCTATTTCGGTCGACTCAGTAATTATCATTATGTTCACGAGGTAATGGGTGACCCATTAATTAGGAAATTACTTGAGCGCTATATGGATGAGGAAGCAACACCAACTCTCTTGCCTGTACCGGGAGTCGACCTTGCTGCCTATAAAGCTCAACTCATCGAACGCTTTTCTAATTCGCACGTTCTAGACACGGTTGCCCGCTTAGCTGCAGAATCTTCAGGCAGAATTCCTAAGTGGTTGCTACCAGTCGTTCAAGATAACCTTAAAAAGAATGGCGAGGTTAAATTAAGTGCTGCAATTGTTGCCAGTTGGGCGCGCTATGACGAGGCAATAGATGAGTTAGGAAAACCTATAGAAGTGGTTGATCCTCTTAAAGATGAACTTATCTCAATTGCGAAAAATCAAAAGAGCAATCAGAAAGCATTTATTGAAAATAAGAAGCTCTTTGGTGATCTCGCTAATGAGCCTCGATTTGCTCTTCCCTACCTATCGGCTCTGGGTTCGTTGCATGAAGTTGGGGCGCAGGAGACATTAAAAGGAATACTTAAATAGAACACAGGCTCTATACCCGCCTATCTCAAGGGATTTAGGAGGGTGGCTTCGAGGAGGTAAACTGATCCAGCACGAGGAGACGTCGCATAGCCCGGTCGAGTGCGCCTCACTGCTAACGAGGTAAGGGGTAAAACCCTTCAAGAGTTCAAATCTCTTCGTCTCCGCCAGAAAAACTCAATTGTGTTTTTTTATCAATAGATCAGAGGATTAAATGCAAAGATTAGTCGCAACAAGCCTTAACACAGTCACGCTGCAGGAAGTCGAAAAGCCACAAGTGCAGCCTGGTGAAATTCTTGTTCAAACTCTTGTTACTGGCGTATGTGGCTCTGATATGCATGCTCTGCAAGGCCATCACCCATTTGTTCCGCTTCCATATAAGCCAGGTCATGAAGTTGTTGGAATCATTCGAGAAATTGCACCGGACGTCAAAGGATTCTCTGTGGGTGAACGCGTCACTGTCGAACCCGATCTTCCATGTTGGGAATGCAAGAACTGCAAGAATGGAAACGAAAACCTCTGCGAAAATTTGCGCTTCTTCGGTTGCGGCTACGAACAAGGTGGAATGGCTGATTACTGGACTCTTTCAGCAAAAAGATTCCATAAAGTACCTGAATCTTTTAGTGATGAGGCTGCTTCGTTAATCGAGCCTTTATCAACACCTGTGCATGCCGTAAAGCTTTCATGTGTGGGCAGTAAAGATCTGACGGGTAAGACAGTAGCAATCATTGGTTGTGGAACAATCGGCCTACTTACTCTTGTTGCTGCAAAACACTTTAATGCAAAGAAAATTGTTATGACCGATTTGCTTCCTGGCAAGCGTGATCGCGCCAAGCGACTTGGCGCAGATGTAGTACTAGATGCAGGCAGCTCCACTTTGCCAAGCGATGTGCGCGCTGAATTTGGTGAGAGTGTTGATATTGTTTTTGATTGTGTAGCTATTCAGCACACGATCTCACAAGCTATTGCGATGGCTGATAAAGCCGGGACAGTCATGGTTGTTGGAGTTCCAGCAAAGGAAGTAACAATCCCTCTACCTATCATTCAAGATCACCAGATTCGTATTCAGGGATCTGCGACCTATTTGCCTGCAGACTATGAAGATTCCATCAAAATCATTGGCACAAAGGGATTTAACGCACTTGATTTTGTTACTTCAGTATTTCCTAAAGAAGAATCACAAAAGGCCTTTGATACTGCAATTGCAGGAGATCAAATCAAAGTTCTTATTCGCTTTAGTTAAAACTAGCTACTCTGTTGGTCCATTGACCAAAGTGTCATAAGAGTTGTTCGCACTGAACGAGGTTGACGAGCGATATAGATAATTTGCGATGCTACTTCTTCTGGCTTCAAGTAGATATCAAGCCGTGGCATACCTGGTGTGCGACCTGTTCCCATAGCAAAGTTTGTTGAGACGCCGGCAGGTGCAACGAGTGAAACTCGAATTCCTTTTTCACGAAGCTCTCGATCTAGTCCTGCGGCTAAACCAACTTGAGCATGTTTTGTTCCGGCATACACTGCTTCTTTAGCTGCGCCGTAATACCCAGCAACTGAGCAGACAATGATGATGTCACCCGCACCTTTTTCAACCAAAGTTTTAGCGCACCCGCGAACAAGATGGACCGTTCCTTCAAAGTTTGTACGGATCATGCTATTTATTTCATCATCTGACCAATCAAAGATTGAACCATAGAGACCAACACCAGCGTTGGGAACGAGAATGTCAATCGTTCCAAATTTTTCAACTGCAGCTGCAGCAATCCTCCGTGAGACTTCTGGATCTGAGCAATCCCCAGCAACGTATATGGCGCTCGTGTCTGTAAGTTCTTTGCATAGTGCTTTGAGGTCATTTTCTTTGCGAGCATTCAAGACAACTTGTGCGCCTTGCGCGACCATACCTCGCGCTGTCTCTCGGCCAATTCCAGAAGTTGCCCCGGTAATTACGACGACTTTCCCGCTCAAATCTTGAAGTTCATAGCTCATGTGAAAAAGTTTAGTGGTAATTCCAGATTAGGGGTGTAATACTTTCGGCACCCAACTCACCTACAACTTGGAGAATTCATGAAAGCCGTTGTCTATGACTCAGCCAAAAATTTCACCGTCAAAGAGATCCCGACACCTACTCCGCAAGCTGGTGAAGTTTTAATTAAGGTTGAATTAGCGGGAGTTTGTGGAACAGATCTGCATATTCATGAAGGTGACTTTCTTGCAGAATTTCCTCTTATTCCAGGCCATGAAATGGTAGGAACAATTTCATCCCTCGGAGCAGGCGTAAGCCAATTCAAGGTGGGGGACCGAGTAACAGTGAACCCAGTTGTCAGCTGTGGTGATTGTGAATTTTGCCGTGAGGGTAAGCCAATCCTTTGCCATAACCGTAAAGGACTTGGAACGAACTGGCCTGGCTCATTTGCTGAGTACATGATTGCAACACAGGATTTAGTTTTTAAGGTAGGAAATTTGTCAGCCGAAGATGCGATGTTTGCAGAACCTGCAGCGTGCGCTATGCATGGAGCTCAAATGCTCAAGATTACTCCTGGAACTAAAGCGCTTATTTTTGGTGCTGGACCAACAGGTCAGCTACTCGCTCAATTGATGGCTACCTCAGGAGCGGCATCTGTGACTGTTGCTGGCTCAACTCAATTTAAATTAGACGCTGCAAAGAAGCTAGGCGCCGATAAGACGTATCTTATGGATCGCAAAAATGTTGCTAAGACTAAAGAAGATCTCCTTAAAGCATCACCGAGTGGTTATGACATTGTTGTTGAAGCAACTGGATCTATGGAAGTGGCAGAGATCTGTGTTCCACTCACACGCAGCGGGGGCACCTTCATGGTTTACGGTGTGGCTGAGCCTGATGACACCTTCAGGATTAATGCCTTCGATGTCTTTCATAGAGAGATAACAATTCAGGGTTCATTTGCGGAAATTGATACATTCCCCGCTACTTTGGCCGCCCTAGAATCTGGGCGTCTAAAAACTACCGGGCTGATCACTCACCGCTTCACAATAGATGAGTATGGAAAAGCACTGGAAACCCTGCGAAGTGATAAGACTGCCCACAAAGTAGTTATTACTTTTTAAAACTCTGGCTAAATCCCGATTAGTAGTATTAAGGTAACCGCATGAAACTTTTTGGTATGAGCGGTGACCGTAACGATTTTCGTAAAATTACCAGCCATCCCCAGCAAGCTATTGGCTGTGAGCTCTTTCGCGCGATGGATGGCGACATGCTCGATCAGCGCATTTTGCGTATCCGCAACGGAGAACTTGAAATCGAAATTCTCGTTGACCGAGGCTTTGATATTGGTCGCGTTCTTTATCGCGGCATTCCAACACAATGGGTTTCACCAGCAGGTTTTCGTCATGCTCACTCTTTTCATCCTTCAGCGGTTGAACCAGATGGTTGGGGATGGCTTCGCAATTGGCAAGGTGGATTTCTTTCAACAATCGGTATCGACCATGTTGGAGGTCCAGTAACGCATCCCAACCGCCACTTGCACCCCGCAATAACCGGTGAACGTAGGTTTACTGGAGGCTTTATCTCACTTTCACCAACAACGATTGAGAAAATCAACGTAGATTGGGATAACGGCACAATTGAAGTGCAAGCAAAAGTGCGTCAAGCAGCCGCTTTTGGAGAGCACCTTGTAATGACCCGCAGAATTACAATGAATTTTGGTGAAGCCAAGTTCCACTTCTCCGACTCTGTGCGCAACGATGGTTATATCGAAGAGCCAATACAAGTTTTGTATCACATCAACCTAGGCTGGCCATTCTTAGCTCCAGGCTCCAAAGTCAGCACATCGTGTACCGAACTGCTTGGCTGCATTGATTCTGCCAAAGGCGTAGACCCAACAACGATGCCTGCTCCAACACCAAAAGATGTTGAACGTGTCTGGGATTGGAATGCACCTAAGGGAAAGCAGTGGGTTGAATTAACAAATCCAAACACTGCAGATCGTGGAGATATGACGATGCGTTTGGAGTGGGATGGCACTCAACTTCCACACTTTATGCAGTGGAGAAATGCTTGTGAGGCACTTTATGTTCAAGGCTTAGAGCCATCAACAACAGGTTTGCTTGGAAGAGCTAAGGATAATTCACATGCCGGTCCAGCTCCCGATGTCGCGCCAGGTGATAGCCGTGAATTTGATTTAGATTTTACTTTTAAGGGCAACGTTTAATTGCAAGAAGTTTTTTTTGTCAGTGGGGCAGCGGCGTCAGGGAAAACAAAATTTGCTAAAGCACTTGCAGCTGCACGCAATCTTCAAATCCTTGACCTCGATGACACTTTAGACAAACTCATAGCCAGTAACCAAGCCTCACTCGATGAACTTGGTATGGAAAAATTCTTATCCACCATGGCTCCAGCACGGTATAAAGATTTATTGGAGCGAGCTTTGAGAGAATTTAGCCAAGGCAAATCTTTGGTAATTGTTGGACCCTTCACAAAACAAATCGCCAATGAAAATATCTGGAAAGAAATGAAGGAACCATTTGAGAAACAAGGAGTTATCCCTAAATTAGTCTGGGTAAATATTTCAAATACTCTTAGAGCCGCTCGACTCAAAGGTCGTGGCCTTAAACGTGACAAGGGAAAAGTCGCTGACATGGACGCCTACTTGGCAAAAACCAATCCCCAAGCCCCAGTCTTTGGGCACATTAATATCGATGGCTCCAAGGATTTCCCTGCTCAGATCAAAGATAACTTTTAGGTAACGATTGCTCCTTCAGAGGAAAAAACCTTGACCAAGGGTCATTTACAGAATAAATTACCTAGATATTGTGACAACGTTGTCAAAGATTTTGACACTAACGAGGATGGAGCAGTTAAGAGATCATGACTTACGCCCTTGAAGCAAAAGGAATTGTTAGACGTTATGGTCATGTTGAGGCACTTCGTGGATGTAACTTCAATGTTAAGCCAGGAGAAGTAACAGCTCTTATCGGTGATAACGGTGCAGGAAAAAGTACTCTTGTAAGAATTCTTTCTGGCGCTGAGCAACCTGACGAAGGCGAAATATTAATTGAGGGTAAGGCAGTTACTTTTCACTCACCATCTGATTCACGAAATTTTGGTATTGAAACAGTGTTTCAAGACTTAGCGCTCTGCCCACATTTAAATGCAGTCCAAAATATGTATTTGGGCCGCGAGGTTCCACGCAAAGGAATCTTAGGAAAGTTTGGATTTTTAGATCACGAAGTGATGCGCAAGGGAAGCGAAGATGCATTTCGTGATTTAGGTGCGACGGTGCGCTCGCTTACCGCGAGTACTGGTTCTATGTCCGGTGGACAACGTCAAAGCATTGCTGTTGCTAGATCTGCTGCATGGGCAACCAAGGTACTTTTCTTCGATGAGCCGACCGCAGCTTTAGGTGTTGTGCAGAAGAAGAATGTTCTAAACCTTGTTCGCCGTGTTCGCGACAAAGGAATAGGAATTGTTTTCATTAGCCACTCGATGCCAGAAGTTTTAGAGATTTCAGACCGCGTGCAGGTTATGCGCCGTGGCCTGACAATTGCTGATTACAAAACCTCAGAGACAAACCTTGAAGAGCTCGTTGGCGCAATGACTGGCCGCCTAGATGAAGTGAGCAACTAAATGTCAATGTTTACAAATACAAATGGTGATCCAAAGAGCGATTTTGGGATCCTTGCAGAAGAAAAGGAATCATTCTTCAGGCGAATCCCGAAGACTCAAACTTTTCAAATTGTGTCGGTGCTCTTCGTTATTACTGCAATATTTAGTGCAATTGCGCCAGGTACATTTTTTACTCTGTTCAATTTAAGAAACATCATTATCAACATTTCAGTCTTTGCTGTTTTGGGTGTTGGAATGACTTTTGTGATTATCACTGCTGGTATTGATCTATCCGTTGGCAGCGTTTTGGTATTTAGTAGCGTTATCGCTTGTAAGGCGATTGTTGCTGCTGGGGCTAAGGGCTGGGGCACAACATTCATGGGTATCTTTGTTGCAGTCGTAGTTGCAACCGCATGGGGCGCTCTCAATGGCTGGCTAGTTTCGATTGCAAAGGTTCCTGCCTTCATCGTGACTCTTGGATCACTCAGCGCAGCGCTTGGTGTTTCACAAATCATCACAGGTGGAATTGACCTGCGTGGCGCAACTCCTGAGTTAGTGGACAAAATTGGTTTTGGAAATGTTTACAAGCAAATTCCCGTTCTTGGAGTGATTGCTGTAGTTATTGTTATTTTTGGTGGAGTTCTTCTCCATAAAACTAAATTTGGTCTACTGACTTACGCGGTTGGTTCTAATACCGAAGCTTGTAGGCGTGTTGGTATTAATGTTAATCGTCAGCTTATTTATGTCTATTCACTTATGGGATTTATGGCAGGCATTGGCGGAATTATGAGCCTTGCTATGTATCAGCAAACGACAATCGCGGGTCAGTCGAATACTGCTTTGACAGTAATCGCCGGCGTTGTGATTGGTGGAACCAGCCTCTTCGGTGGGTATGGAACCATTTTCGGGACCATGATTGGTCTCTTTATACCGATAGTTCTCCAGACTGGCTTCATCATCATCGGCGTCGTGCCTTTTTGGCAAAACGTTGTTGTCGGTGTCTTTCTGGTGGCTGCTGTTTACGTCGACAATGCTCGTCGTAACGCCGCAGATGGAGGCGGAAAAAGCCTCAAGAAACGCTCTAAAAAGAGCACCTCATGAAAGGGAAATGCATGAAGAAGACTAAGAAGCTATCAATAATCGCTGCAGCGTCAGCGATTGCACTTGGAGTCTCAACATTCGGCACTGCCGCTAATGCTGCTGACTACAAGATCACATTTATCCAAGGTGTAGCCGGCGATGCATTCTACGTAACCATGGGTTGCGGAGTTGCAGCAGCAGCAGCCAAGGGTGGCGCAACAATCACCACACAAGGTGGCGCAAAGTGGGATGCAACAATCCAAACACCAGTACTTAACAGCGTTGTGGCTTCAAAGCCAGATGCAATTTTGATTGCTCCAAACGATACTTCAGCACTTCAGAAGCCAATTGAGGCTGCTATTGCTGCTGGAATCAAGGTTGTTCTAGTTGATACAACAATTGGTGATCCTTCAAAGGCAGTTTCTGAGATCGCATCAGACAATTACGGTGGCGGTAAGGCTGCATTTACAGCTATCAAGGGTCTTGCACCTAAGGGTGGAAAGGTTCTTGTAGTAAGTACATCACCTGGAGTTAGCTCAGTTGACGCTCGCGTTAACGGTTTCGCTGATTCAGCAAACAAGGACAAGAAGTTCAACTACATCGGTGTCCAATACTCAAACAATGAGCCAGCTGTTGCTCAGCGCATCATCACAGCTGCACTAGCTAAGAACAAGGATATTGTTGGCGTATTCGCAACAAACCTATTCTCAGCTGAAGGTGTTGCTGCTGGTATCAAGCAAGCTGGAATGTCTGGCAAAGTAAAGATTGTTGGATTCGATGCTGGTTCAGATCAAGTTGCTGCACTTAAGGCTGGAACTGTCCAAGCTCTTATTGCGCAACAACCTGCAACAATCGGTTCAACTGGTGTGGATAATGCAATTGCTGCCCTCAAGGGAACAACTGTTTCACCACACAAGCAACAAACCGGTTTCACAATCCTTACAATGAAGAACATCAACACCGCTGCAGGTGTTGCTGCTCAATATAGGGACAAGTGCTGATTAGTTAACTTCTAGTTAACGAAGTACTAAATGAGGCCTCCAGAGCAATCTGGGGGCCTCATTACTTATATGTCATTGACAGACCCATACGTAAAAAAGTAGAGTTTCCCATTATGACAACGATTACCTATCTATGCTGATACTTAATCCGAATCCATGCATAGACATCACGATGTGGGTAAAACAGCTCGTACACGGAAGCGTGCATAGGGCAATTAAGAATGAAACAACAGCAGGTGGCAAGGGAATTAATGTGGCACGAGCTTGCCAAACAATGGGTGTGGATCCTCATCTTTATCTCATGCTCCCAACCCGCGAGGGCGATTTCTATAAGTCGCTTTTAGATTCCGAAGGCCACGATGTTGAGTATTTAGAGGTAGACGGCGAAGTAAGAAAAGCAATCATTATGAATGAGGAAGCTTCTTCTGCAATAACAGTCTTTAATGGACTTGGTCCAGATATCATGGAGAAAAATTGGGATGAGTACTGCGTTGCCGCAGCGAAGAAGACTCAAAAAAATGAAATTGTTTTAATGATGGGAAGCCTTCCGAGTAATCATCCAGAGAATGCAATTGACCGGTTAGCTCAAACCATAAATAGCGCCGGCGGCAAACTTCTTGTGGATACATCTCCTGTGGCTTTCAAATCTCGTAGCAAGGAAGTCCTAGATTTTATTTCACCTAATCTTGAAGAAGCCGAAGCCATGATAAGTAATAAATCAGGCGATCTTTTTGTTCCAAACGATGACAATGTTTCTGAGAGAGCGTTAGCGGCTGCTGAGGCGTTATTTGGTAAAGTGGGAAAAAATATTATTGTGACTGCAGGCGCACACGGTTGTGCTTTTAAGAATGCGGATGAACACTGGTGGTTACCAGCTTTTGTTATTTCTCCAGATCGCTATAAGAGCGCTGTGGGCGCGGGCGATTCCTTTGTAGCCGGTTTTGCCATCTATCATGAAACTCATCAAACTGAAATAAATTGGAAAGAAGCAATTAAGTACGGAATGGCAACAGCTGCTGCATCTTGTGAGACTTACCGTGCTGGTGGATTTGAGAAGGCACGTGTACTTGAAATTTTGAATGGTGGCAGAGATGAATAAGCGTGTTCGCCTCATCGATGTCGCAATAGCTGCGCAAACCAGTATTAAAACTGTGTCTAGAGTTCTCAATAATGATGAGCGAGTTAGTGATGAAACGCGTGAACGGGTTCAGAAGAAGATGAATGACCTCGGTTACCAAGTAGACATCATTGCTCGCTCACTTCGAACTGGCGTAGACAGAGTGATTGGCGTCGTTGTTCCAAAGATCGGTGATCCATTCTTCGCAGAGTTAGTCGAAGAGGTAGAAACTGTTGCAAATGAACACGGAATTGGCGTAATTGTTGGAAGTACCCATGGGGAATTAGACCGAGAAAATGAATTGGTTCAAGGATTTATTCAGCGCAGAGTCACTGGGATGATCATCGCTCCACAGGATGCGGATTATTCATTTCTGAAGCAAAACCAAATGCCGACGGTCTTTATCGATCGCGCCCCAGAAAAGTACAAGGGCGACGTGGTGCGCGTAGACGATGAGTATGGCGCAAAAATTGCAACTGAGCATTTAATTCAAAATGGTCATACAAGAATTATGTATTTTGCTGATAATTTGAAAATTA
>JBAWYW010000019.1:0-10120 GCA_037143395.1 Actinomycetes bacterium
GAGAGGGAAGATTCAAGGTCGTCCACGATCTCATCGGCATATCTTGCGAAACCATAAAGCGCATGAACAAATGGCCGTTTTTCTTTTGGAAGAAGTAGTGTCGCTAAGTAATAGGTCTTACCGTGAAGAGAATTTAATCTTTTGCATTCTGAATATGAGGCGCGCAGGTCTGGATCTGTAATACCCGCGGCAGTGAGTTCATCCATTACTAATCGATCTGTCCAACAATTCGTTCTGCTGCTAATCGACCAGAGATCAAAACCATCGGAACTCCAACTCCAGGCTGTGTACCGGAACCTGCAAAAACAACATTCTCAAAACCCTTTGCCAGATTTGACGGTCTAAAGGGACCTGTTTGGAAGAAAGTATGTGCACTTGCAAATGGTGCTCCGCTTTCCATCCCTTGTTTTTCCCAGTCAAGAGGCGTTGTCATTTTTTCAACTTCAATTGAATTAATGAAACCGTTATATCCACGCTTTTCCATTACTCGAAGCATTTCATCGCGGTATGTGGATGCTCGTTTGGTCCAGTCGATATCAGCATCAAGGTTTGGGGTTGGGAAAAGAATGTAATACGAGGATTTTCCTGAAGGAGCAAGCGTTGGATCATCATGTGTTGGAACTGTTACTAAAAGGCTTGGATCAGTCATCAGTACTTTTTTATTGATGAGTTCATCAAAGACCCCATCCCAAGATTGTCCAAAGTGAATATTGTGGTGAGCAAGATGATCATATTTTTTGTTTGATCCGACAAGAAGCGTCACACAAGATGGTGAATAAGTAAGTCTCTTCACACTTGGGGGAGTTCGGCCAAGAAGCTCGCGCCAAGCGACAGGCAAGTCTGGATTGAGTACTACTACATCGCATTCAATCCGCTCCTGGGTGTCGGTAATAACCGCAGTTGCTCTTCCATTGGAATGTTCAATGCTCGTCACTGTTGTGTTGTATTTAAATTCAACTCCGTGTTTTGCAGCAGCTCCGGCGAGTGCTCTTGGTACGGCATGCATTCCACCCTTTGGAAAGAAAACACCATTTACTGAATCCATGTATGCAATAACTGCATAGATGGCTAACGCTTGCTGCGGGCTCACACCGGCATACATCGCCTGGAAGGAGTAAACCTTTTGAGTTCGAGGATCTTTAAGGAACTGGTTGACTTTGGGAGCAAGCCTTCTAAACCCACCGAGTGCGACTAGCTTTGCAAGATTAGGAGTGAGCAAATTCAAAGGTGAATCGATATTGCGGTCGATAAAATCCTTCATTTCATACTTATAGAGTTTTGTTACAAACTCCACATACTTGCCATATCCGAGTGCTTCCTCGGGGCCAATCGTCTTTTCAATCTCAGCTTGCATTCGGTTGGTATCAGCATGAACATCAAGTGTTGATCCATCGTGATAAAAAGCCCTATATAAAGGTTCTAGTGGAACTAATTCAAGCCAATCCTTAATATCTTCACCAACACAGGCGAGGGCATCTGAAATGAGATCAGGCATTGTTAATACGGATGGACCGGTATCAAACGCATAACCATCTTTTTTGAGTAGACCGTTTCGTCCACCTGGGACACTTTCACGTTCAACGACCGTGACCTTGCGCCCTGCTCCTGCCAATCGAAGCGCAGCGCTTAAACCGGCAAGGCCTGCTCCCACAATCACTACGTGATCGGTTTTTCCTTTAACTGTGCGAGGCATTTTCTATTTAACTCTTTCTCACGGTTGCTGCAATCGCCATCTCTTCAAGCATGGCCCCTGCCTTAGGAGATATTCCACCACTTTTTGCAGCGTTATGCGCGCTGAAAGTCATTTCGGTAATGAGGGATTCGACCTGGGCGAGAGCGCCTGTCTCGGTAATGATCTTGCGAAGCGATTCAACGCCTACTTGGTCTAAATCTGCCTTCCCAAAGTATTTTTCAAATTCCGCACGTTGGGCCGCAGTTGATTTATTCAACGTTGTAGCAATGAGCACTGTTCGCTTGCCTTCGCGCAAGTCATCGCCTGCCGGCTTTCCAGTTTCTTTTGGATCTCCAAAGACACCCATGATGTCATCTCTGAGTTGGAATGCTTCACCAAGTGGAAGTCCATATTGCGAATAAATCTCGTAATGCTCACTCTTGACGTTTTCACTTAAGGAAGCGCCAAAATGTAACGGCCTTTCAATACTATATTTTCCAGATTTATACCGAGCAACTTTCAGAGATCTTTCAACGCTTTCACTTGCAAGTGCCTGCTCATACACATCCAGATACTGCCCGGCCATAAGTTCAACACGCATCTCATCATAGATAGGAAGGGCTGAAATTATTTGTGAACTTTTAACTCCTGACTCATGAAGCATTTTATCTGCCCAGATAATGGCGAGATCTCCCATAAGTACTGAGGCAGCTAAACCAAATTGGGCGGATGAGCCATGTAAATTCTTTTCTTTGTGGATTGCTTCGAATTGTTTGTGAATTGAAGGCGCACCTCTACGTGTATTAGAGGCATCCATGAGGTCATCGTGAATCAGAGCGCACACATGAACGAGTTCTAAACTTGATAGCGCTGTGATACTTTCTTGAGTAATTTCACCACCGGCACCGATGTGACCAATTGCAGCGAAGAGAGGTCGTAGACGTTTTCCGCTATCGAGAAGAAAATGACCAAGGGCATTGGAAACAGGAATCAGATCGTCATCAACGCTCTGTAGATAGGCTGATTCACGATCAAAAAATGATGCGAGTGATTTATCTACTGCGCTTTTCAGTTGGAGAATTCCATCAAAATCCACGCGGTAACGGTACCCTGCTGGGCTATGGGTCACACAACTTTCTCGGTAGAGCTTTTTCCTCCTAAGGATGAGGCCGGAGAAGAGCGCATGTGGCAGGCAACAGCGCAATTCCAAGAGGTGAAGCCAGATTTCATATCTGTCACATATGGCGCTGGAGGTAGCACCCGCGATCGAACAGTTCGTATTGCATCTGAACTTACAGCGCGCACAGGGATCTCAACTGTTGCTCACCTGACATGTGTTGGTTCAACTCGTGATGAGATAGAGCAAATTCTTGATCAATATCAACAGGCAGGCATTCAAACTATTTTGGCGCTACGTGGTGATCCAGTGGGAGGACCTAGTTCACCATGGGTAGGTACGCCAGGTGGCTTTGATCATGCAGATCAACTGGTCAAGTTAGCAATTGATCGTGGAAGTTTTAAAGTAGGCGTGGCTGCATTTCCAGATGGTCATCCAGCCTCACATGGCGACTTTAAGAAAGATATTGATGTTTTACTAAAGAAGGAATCCCTCGGAGCAAGCTTTGCAACAACACAATTCTTTTTTGAAGCGTCATCATGGATTTCACTTGTTGATTCGCTCAAAAAGAGCGACTCACAGCTTGATGTTATTGCAGGAATTTTGCCGGTAACCAACGTCAAACAATTGACCCGAATGGCGCAACTGGGTGGAACTGCCATCCCAGAGAAGATTCAAAAAGCTTTTGCGCAAGTTGCAGACGATGAAAATGCTGTACGGGAATTGGGCATTGAGATTGCAACTTCATTATCCAGAGACTTAATTGCCGCAGGAGTCCCAGGACTTCATTTTTACTCGATGAATAACGCTCAGGCCACACTTGAGATCATTAAGAGAGTTGGTCTGCGGTGAGAAGAGAAGAATTTTTCAAGCTCTGGTCATCACTGCATGGCGACGTGAAAATAACTGGAATTGTTAAAGGATGGCTTCGCATCTCTTTCATAGTTACCAAGCCACTAGCAAAAGCAAAAATAAACCCAAATGTCCTAACAGGCGGTGGAGTCTTAGCAAGCATTTATCTCTGGTTAAGTGCAGCGCATAGGTACGCTCTTATTTTATTGGCGATATCAATATTTCTTGATGCTATTGATGGCACTCTTGCAATGCTCACTGGGAAAGCCTCCAAAAGGGGAGCGGTGTTAGATTCTGTTGCTGATCGAATCGCAGAATTTTTTTGGGCTCTCACCTTCTACGCTCTCGGCGCTCCCATATGGATTGTCGCAGGGGCATGGGCTCTTGCCTTTGCTCAAGAATATTTACGAGCACGGATTGCAGGCTTAGGTGTTACGCAGGTTTCTATGGTCACAATTTGTGAAAGACCTGTACGAGCTTCACTTCTTGCAATTGCACTTGGATTAGCGATGATTCATTCCCAAGGCATAAAGGAAATTGCGATCATCTGGCTTGTAATGCAGCTCATTTCTTTTGTTTCGCTGATGAGACACAGCTATAAACTTTTAAGCTCGACCAATCGCATCGGCGACTAGTTCACCACTTATTCCAACAAGTGGTAAGCCTCCGCCAGGATGTGCTGAGCCCCCTACGCAATACAAACCGTGAATGGGTGAGCGATTCTTAGCTCGCCTAAAAGCTGATCGCGCTCCATTGCTTGAAGTTCCATAAATGGAGCCCCCTGGTGCACCCGTACTATTTTGCAGATCAAGAGGTGTGCGATATCCCAACACATCAAGCCTTGAACTTACTTGAAGTCCTAAAGAATCCATCTTCTCAATAATCATCTTTGCATAAGAAGCTGAATCACCACTCCAGTCCCATCCCACACCGGGCTCGTGGCGTGGGGCATTTACCAAGACAAACCAGCTTTCAGTATTTTCACGTTTAACCATTTGCCGATCGCGTGGAGCACAGATATAAATTGTGGGGTCACTAACAGGAACTTTCTTTGTAAAGATTTCATCAAATTCAGCGTCATAGTCTTGAGGGAAGTACACATTGTGATGGGAGAGATCAGGCAATTTGCCATGAAACTTTGAGTTATCTAAGCCAAGGAGAAGACTAAACCCGGATAAAGATTTTGTAGATTTCTTTAGTTTAACTCGCTCTTGTTTCGCACTCTTCACCGATGGAGCAAGAAGGTGGTTGTAAACAATTTCTGCATCAGCATTGGCCACAACGATAGAGGCGGAAATATCTTCACCACTTCCCGTAATAACGCCTGTTACTTTTCCAGATGTAGTTGTAATCTCTTTTATCGGGCTGCCGAGGTGAATCTTTACGCCAAGCTCTCGGCATCTGCTCTCTAAGCTTTCAGAGAGTTTTCCAATTCCACCCTGAATGTGCCAAGCGCCGAATGTAGCTTCGATAAATGCAATTGTTAAA
This sequence comes from Actinomycetes bacterium, assembly GCA_037143395.1. GTDB lineage: Bacteria > Actinomycetota > Actinomycetes > Nanopelagicales > Nanopelagicaceae > PALSA-747. The sequence continues at coordinate 5,130 of JBAWYW010000019.1, forward strand.
AGCGCTGCAGGAGCTTTTCGAGGATCAGATCCCGTATAAGTCGCATAGCGATCGACGATCATCTGAATGTGTGGGTCCTTGGTGTATTCCTGGGTTACTTTGCGAAGTGATTTCCACGGGGCAATTTGTTTGATTCCCCTAAGTAAATCTTTTTCTTTGAGCAAACTCGCAATAGTTGGAATCTGGGATTGCACGAAGGGGACCCGAGAGATATCCCACATGACCTCTGCGCGCTGCATAATTGAATGCCATGCATCGCCAGCACTCTTACCGAAAGCACTCTCAATTGCCATACATGTTTTTGGGAGATCTAAATTAACAAAATTGACTTTCGTTTCGTCCGCAAAGTGATAACTAAAAGCAGGATCAACCGCTTCCAAAGAGAGCGAGTTTTCCAGCCTGCTACCAGTTTTAAGGAAGAAATCTTTGTAGACGGCAGGCAGTGTGAGCAGGGATGGTCCGGTATCAAATGCATAATCGCCAATCCACTCTGTTCTACATTTACCACCTGTTCGGTCTGACGCTTCATAAATTTCAACATGGTGTCCGGCTCGTGCTAACCGCGCAGCACTGACCATTCCACCAACTCCAGCTCCGATGACGATGATTTTTGTCATGAGCCCACAACGTTTCTTCCTCGCCAAAGTAGCGTTCCATGTGATTTTCCGTGCCAAGACTTTGCGATCAAAACGATGAGAGCAAACATGGAGAGAGGATGCAAAAAGACTGAACTAAAAGTTGATCTTGTTCGCGCAGCGCTCACCAGACGTGAAAGGGTTAAAAGCAAGTAACAACCCCATGCCCATTTGTTTCCAGCTAGAGCAAAAATGAAAGGAAGTATCCCTGTAACAAAGAAAAGAACGCTTACAAAGATGCTCCCACCCAATCCACCAAAAGCTGCCCAGAGCGATTTTGTGTATCCAGCAATCAGATCACGATCCTTTTTATACATGCGGCATTCACTCACAGCACTTGCCTCGGCTACCCCGCCCGAGAACTTATTTTTGTGAAGAGATCTTGCTAGTTCAAGGTCGTCTAGCACTTCAGATTTGATAGCAGCATGGCCTCCTGATGCGAGATACGCGGACCTTCGTACGATAAAAAACTGTCCATTAGCGACAACCATTGATCTGAAAGGTAATTTCTCCGCAAGACGAAGTGGCACAGAGGAGATCCACGACCATTGCAAAAGTGGTTGCATGAGTCGCTCTAAAAAGCTCACTGCGATTTGCCGGGGGTAGGGCGATATAAAATCCCAACGGAGATTATTCATCCTTGTAATTGCAGCATTGATAGCGGTGGGAGCAATGCGGACATCGGCGTCGAGGAAAACTAAGTAATTGGCAGAGGTGGATTCTGCAAGTTGGTGACAGGCAAAATTCTTTCCGAGCCAACCCTCTGGCAATTCCTTTCCTGTAATAACTTCGATGCCAGGCAGACTTTTGGCCAGTGATGCTGTCTTATCTGCAGAGCTATCATCGAGAACTTTAATTGAAATGTGAGTTATCCCTTGAGACCCAAGAACACTGGTGAGTGAGGCAACTACGTTTTCCTCTTCGTTGCGCATGGGCAGCAAGACTGCCACTTCTTCGTCGATACTATTTCGAATTTTTGGTTTAACTACCCTCATGGACAGGGCGTTGATGATTGTTATTAATAATGCCAGCGCACATAAGAGAGCGATAAAAGGCATGTTAAAGATTAGCAGGTCTGCCAAAGCCGATCGAAAAGAAGTACGGGATTAAGACCGCTCCAAAAACTAAAGCTCCAAAGACGCCAACTCCTGGCCTATGGAAGAAGAAAACATTTCCAACAAGCCCAGAAAATAAAGTCCACGCTAAGAAGAAGTCAGGGATGGAAGTACTTACGCCACCCTTCTTTCGCTCCTTAGGTAATACTGCATGAAGCAGGGCCATTAAACCCATACCCGCAAATAACCACCCAGCAGTATTTGAAAGTGGAATTTCAGGTGCGTATGGCACATGGGGTCCAACAACTTTCCAAGTCCATCTTCCAGCAGAAACCATTTGTGGATCAAGAAAAAGATCCCATGCAGCTAATGCAATTCCCCCATAAATAAATACCCAATTCTTACTTACCCGGCGCGCGGCAATAAGTAGGGGATAGGAAAGCATCAACCATGCAAAAGGAACCAGAAGGGGCACTCCAAAGATTTGCGCTCCAAGTGAATGATCGTAGGTGTACGTACCAAATGGCCATCCGGTTTTAACGCCTATTGCTTCAACCGTAAATGCGTAAATCACGACAACGAAACCAAGTGTTATTGCAAAGCGAAATCCGTAGGCAAAGAAAGAGTGGATCAGCATTGTGATTGCGAGACAATAAACTGTCGCAATTGTTACTTGTTGTAATAATTTACCGTGAACAAGAGGGTAACTAATCTGTAGAGCAATTGAAGCGATGGCCAAGATCAGTAGAAATAAATTTCTGCCGCGAATCCCTCTACGCCCTGCAATATTTCGGGGTCTGTATTGGCGGATGGACATTTCTTAATTGTGCCTTATTAGTCGGTAGAAATGGTGCCGCGTTTTTCGATTAACGCGAATCTTGCGAATAATTCATCCCGATACCACCCCTGTTTTGCCGTCTCGGTGATGACTGCTGCATGGGCTGGGTCTTTGTAGGCAAAGGCACGAATACTTTGCGAATCCCTCCAGATCGAGAGAGTCCCTTGAAGTCCGATGGGTGCTTCACCAATACCTATAGCCATCTCAAGACCAGGAGAGTTTCTTAAACTTGAGATTACCGGTGGGACTGCGCGCCAAAACATCACGTTCTTTCGCCATTTAATTGTGGCGCGAGTAATTGCGACAACTGCTCCATCCCATTGGAAATTTTGCACGATCTCAAACGGTTGCTTGCCAGACCAGCTGCCGTGAGCTGCAATGGGAGCAAGTGTTAAGCGCATTTCGTTGTCAGCAAACTTTCTCCAGCCGGAAATGATTGAACCGTTATCAAATTGATCAACTTTTGACTCATGAATAGTTACCAGCATTCCCCAGCGATACATGTTGGCATCCCTAGGCGTGAATGTCTCACCTGTCCCAGTTCCCAGTAATTTAAAGAATTCCACATCTGCATGGCTCTTCAGACGAGCACGGTCACTTTGCATATGGCTGACTGCTCTCCAGATATGCCCTCTCTTTACATCAAAGAGGTAGATGAGTGTGCGCATCATTTAGCAATCACAGTCTTAATGATTGTGAAAATCGAGAGTGCAAAGAGAAGGTAGGCAAAAGATTTACGCAGCAAATCTGCAGGGACTCTAGAACTGTAATGTGAAGAAAGAGTGGAGACAATAATTGCGGCAATGCCAATAACTAGAGGAATGCCCCACTTCACCTCTGCCCATGCAGAGTGGTGACCAAGGAATGAAGTCGAACAGTTGATGGCAATGATAAATAGAGAAGTCCCTGCTGCCTTACTTTGTGGAGTGTTATAAAAAAGAATCAAGATAGGCATAGCTAAAAAGCCTCCGCCGATTCCAAAGAGCCCAGTCATAAGACCAATCAGAAGTGAAGTGGCGATGAGAGCGCCTAGTGGCATCTTTCTCTCTGGTCGCACCTTTACGGGACCGCGCAACATTGATGCGCCGGCAACAGATAGGACTACAGCAAATCCGCCAGTAATCACCCAGGCAGACAGATGCTTGGATAAGAGAGCTCCGCCAATATTTGTCACAAGACCAATCGCCCAAATGGAGAGCGCTTCGCGGTAGAGAACATCCTTCGTTCTTATCTTCGGGATGAGCCCGAAGAAAGCCGCGATGAAAACAACGGCAAGAGCTGCAGTAGTTGCCTGCTGGGCGTTGAAGTGAAAAACATAGAGAAGAATCGGCACGGTGATCATGGCGCCGCCTGCGCCGACAAAACCCAAGACCGATCCCACAAATGACCCGAAGATAAGGGCGAGGATGATGTGGGTAAGACTCACGGAGTTAGTTTGCCTTAGATGTCAGGTAAATGGCCTATAACTGTTCATGAATAACCTGAACACTTGTGAAACTCAATTACGGAAAAGGAGGTGACTATGAGCGCAGCCGATGAGTTCTCGACGATTTTGCATGTGGACATGGATGCCTTCTTCGCCTCTGTTGAAGAGCGCGATGACCCAACATTAAAGGGCAAGCCCGTTGTGGTCGGGGCTGGGATTCGAGGAGTAGTTGCCGCTGCAAATTATGAAGCTCGTAAATTCGGCATTCATTCGGCGATGCCTGTCAGTCAGGCAAAACGTCTGGCCCCACATGCAATTTTTATTCCTCCAGATCATGGCCGCTACACAGAAGTTTCAGAACACATCATGGAGATTTTCAATCGGTTCACCCCTTTGGTAGAGCCGATCTCACTTGATGAGGCGTTCTTAGATGTGAGCGGCTCTGAGCGCTTATTAGGAAGTGGCAAAGAAATAGGAGCAAAGATTCGAGCGCTAGTCGAAGAGGAGCAAGGCATTACCTGCTCGGTAGGAATCGCCACTACAAAATTTGTCGCAAAACTTGCCTCATCGCACTGTAAGCCCAACGGGATGCTCGAGATTGACCCAGATAAAGTTTTAGAGTTTTTGCACCCACTACCGGTTAGCGCCATCTGGGGAGTGGGCCCTAAAACAAATGAAGAGCTCTTAAAACTGGGGCTGCGAAAAGTTGCCGATATTGCAGCAACACCTAGGCAGACACTTATTCGTGCATTGGGTGAAGCTGCTGGTTCGGCGCTTTATGAACTGGCGTGGGGGAGAGATTATCGAGATGTCATTCCAGATGAGGCTGATAAAAGCATCAGCAATGTTGAGACTTTCTCTGTAGATATCTATGAAGAAGAATCCATTCTTAAAGAGCTCCTACGGATGACGGAAAAGGCAAGCCTTCGCATGAGAGAGCGCGGGTTATCAGCGCATAGAGTTTCCATCAGAGTTCGCTTTGCAGATTTCAAAACAATAACCCGCTCAAAAACTGTAGACATCGCTGTAGATGGAAC
>JBAWYW010000020.1:0-9768 GCA_037143395.1 Actinomycetes bacterium
TCGGTATAAAAAATTCTTTCGTCCTTATATTCAGCGGCGCCTGACCATTCAGGATCTCCTTGGGTTTTCTGCCAAGGCGGCATATATAAAGCTGCATCAGACCAGCGTGATTCCACTGAGTGAGCCTCTACTTTTTCAAGGGCTAATGAGAATGCCGTCTCAATAGAGAGCAGACCTTCTGGCGGCGGCGGAATGATCTGGTTGACATTCTTCATAGGGTCAGCAACAACTTCATTGATCAGTGAACCAACCAGTGGTCTGGCAAGTGATGTGGGGACTGGAGTGACTAGACCAATCCATAAGCTTGAAAGAGCGGGTGTGAGAACTGGCACCCGGATAAAAATGCGCTTAGGTAAATTACTAATCCTTGTGAAGGTCTGAATCATTTTTTCATAGGACAAGACATCGGGACCACCAATATCAAAGACGCCCTCTACTGGCTCTTTAAATTTAGCCGCAGTGGTGAGGTAGTAGAGCACATCGCGAATAGCGATGGGTTGTGTGCGATTTCGGACCCACTTAGGTGTGATCATGATGGGAAGTCTGTGAGTCATGTGGCGGATCATTTCAAATGATGCAGAACCTGAACCGATGATTACTCCAGCTCTAAATTCAAGGACAGGGACAGTTCCGTATGCAAGCCTCTTGCCGGTGTTAGCCCGCGACTCAAGGTGCATGCTCTGCTTCTCATCATTAGCGATGCCACCGAGATAAACAATCTGCTTCACATCTGCCACACGCGATGCATGGGCGAAATTTGCCGCCATGTTTTCTTCTAATTTATCAAAGCGAGTTCCTGCATTAATTGAGTGAAGTAAATAAAAGGCAGTATGGACCCCCATAAGAGCGCTCTTAGTAGACTCAAAATCATCGGCATTGCCTTCAAAGATTTCGACCTTACTTGCCCATGGCTGAGATGAAATTTTCTGGCGGTCACGAACAAAAACTCTGACCTTCATATCTTGATTCAGCAGCGCCCGAACTAGCCTGCCGCCAACATATCCAGAGGCGCCTGTGACAAGGACTAGACGGTCTTTGGGTGCATCGCTCATGAGAGAAACAGTAGACTTCCTCCATAGAAATAACGAGCGGAAAGGGAACTTTGCGTTGAATTCGAACGGAACAGTCGGAGCGGTACCCGTCTATGGGCAAACCCCTGCTGAACAACAAGAAGTCCTCTCAGCGTTTGCCAATTGGGTGAAAGATTTCAAGGGAAAGCCCCGGGTAGTCATCCTCGGAGGTGGCTTCGGAGGATTAGCTGCTGCTAAAGCACTCGGTCGCCATGCAGATGTCACAGTTGTTGATCGCAACAACTACCAAACTTTCTTGCCTCTTCTTTATCAAGTTTCAACAGCTGGTATCGCAGCAGATCACGTCGCCTTTCCTATTAGAGGCGCCGTACGCAAATATGATGCAAAGTTTCGTATGGGCTCTCCCATCTCTGTTGATCACAAGAATAAAACCGTAAAGCTGGATAGCTCAGAGATTCTCCCTTTTGATTTTCTGATTGTTGCACTTGGTTCTGTCACCGCAGACTTTGGTGTGCCAGGTGTAAGTGAATACACGCTCGGCATGAAAACCATCCAAGAGTCAGTGCTTATTCGTTCAGAAGTGATGCGCCGATTTGAAGACCTCTGCCGCTTCCAAGATGAGACACGCCTGTCTATTGTCGTCGTCGGTGGTGGCCCAACAGGTGTTGAAATGGCTGGAGCCTTTGCAGAACTTCGCCACGGTCCACTTCGTCACGACAACAAACATGCATCAGAGCATGTAGACATTTATTTGGTTGAAGCTGGCCCACGCTTGCTACCTATGTTTGCTCAGAAACTAACAGATAACGCAAAGAAGGAACTTGAGAAGATGGGCGTGAATGTCATGCTCAATACTCAAGTGAAGTCAATCGATCATGGCCAGATCAACTTTGGCGATGGAACAGATATGCGCGCACATGTCATTGTCTGGGCCGCTGGCGTAAAGGGCGCACCAGCTATTAACCAACTTGGTGTTCAAGTCGAAGCGAATCGCCTCAAGACTGATCCAACGCTTCAAGTTTCTCACTACCCATATATGTTTGCAGTTGGCGATGTCGCAGGAACAAAAGGTGCGAACGGTCGCTTCTTGCCACAAGTAGCTCCAGTTGCAATGCAACAAGGTCGTTTTGCGGCGGCGCAGATTTTGCGTTTGATGAGGGGTAAGAAACTTACAGAATTTAAATACGTTGATAAAGGCTCTATGGCAACTATCGGTCGCCACAAGGCAATTATCGAAGTAAAAGGCCTAAAAATTAGCGGACCTATTGCTTGGTTTGGCTGGTTGTTCTTGCACCTTTTCTATCTCATGGGTGGTCGTAACAAAGTTGCGACGATTGCCGACTGGACTTGGAACTACTTCACATTTGACCGCGGTAATCGCAACATCATGGATTCCATTTAATACACGCCATGGCATATATCGACCTGCGTGGTCACAAGGTATGGAGCGTTGAAGGTGAAGATAACGGCGCGCCCCTGCTTCTTCTCCATGGCGGCTTAAGCTCAACAGAGAGTTTTGATTGGCAAGTAATGCCAGCTGTTGGTCACAGGTTTCATGTTTATGGCTATGACCGCACGGCGCACGGAAGAACTCCAGTACGTGAGGGTTATTACCACTTTGATTTTCAAACCGATGAAGCAATTTCATATATCGAAGATGTGATCGGTGGCCCCACTCACATCATTGGCCACAGCGATGGCGGAATTATTGCGCTGATGGTTGCGCTCAAACGTCCTGATCTTGTGCTCTCAATTGTTGCCGGCGGAACGAACTACCACTGGGATTGTGGCCTTGATTTCTTTGATGAGCCGATCATCATTAGCGAAGAAGATCAAGCAAAGTTTGCCGAGCGTTCTCCAGAGCCTGCTTATATGCAGGAAGTAATTATTAAAAAGGCATATGAAATATGGGCAAAAGAACCCAATATGACCTTAGCTCAAATCAGCACAATTACCTGTCCAGTTCTTGTACTCAACGGTGATGATGAGCCTTTTGATAGCCATCATGGCGTTGAGCTCTATGAAGCTCTTCCTAACGGAAGGCTTGCAATTATTCCTGGCACATCGCACGCTGTCCTTAAAGAGAAGAATGAGATTTGCCTAGCAATTATTACTGATTTCTATGATCACCCAGAGATGCGGGGAGAATCGAGCGCCTTCGACGAGTTGGCTTAATGAACCAGCGTTGCCATTGTGTTCACAAGATTAAGAAGCAAGCTTGGATACACGCCTAAGATCAGCGTCATTACAGCGCATACACCAATGGCAATACGCGTCATGATCGATGGAATAACAACTGAAACACCATCCGTTGGGGCTTCTTGGAAGAAGAGCATCAATACAACGCGCAAGTAGAAGAAAAGCGCGATCGCACTTGAGAGCACACCGACTACAACGATAGCGATATTGCCTGATTGGTAGGCAGCGGTAAAGATCGAGAACTTGCTGATAAATCCACTGGTAAGTGGCACGCCACCAAAGCTCAATAAAAAGATACCCATCGCAACAGAAACCAGAGGCGACTTCTTTGCAAGCCCCGCCCACTTTGAAAGATCGGTTACCTCACCGGAGGAATCACGGACCAAAGTCACAATTCCAAAGGCACCGACTGTGGCAAAACCATAAGCAACAAGATAAAACATTGATGCGGCTAGTCCATCTTTGTTGAGCGCAACAACTCCTGCAAGCAAGAAGCCTGCATGGGTAATGGATGAATAGGCAAGTGTGCGCTTGATATCACGCTGTGACATCGCAGCGATCGCGCCAAGGACCATTGTGATGATTGAAATAGTTGTGAGAAATGGCTTCCATTGAAATTGCATCAAGAAAAATGCGCCATAAAAAATACGTAGGAGCGCGCCAAATGCTGCGATCTTTGTACAGGCTGCCATAAATCCAGTGATCGGCGTTGGAGCGCCCTGGTAAACGTCCGGTGTCCATGAGTGGAATGGAACAGCTCCGACTTTAAAGAGCAGACCAATGGTAAGAAAAACCATTCCAATATATAAAAAGACTGGGCTTCCTACAGAGAAAATATAGGCCGTTCCAACATCAGTCAGCGACAAAGTTCCGCTATATCCGTAGAGGAAGGCAATTCCAAAGAGGAAAAAAGCCGAAGAGTAAGCACCGAGCAAGAAGTACTTCAGAGCCGCTTCTTGCGACATCAATCTGCGACGACGAGATAAACCAGTCATGATGTAAAGAGGAAGTGAAAGTACTTCAAGTGCAACAAAGAGAGTGATGAAATCTGTCGCGATAGGAAAGAGCATCATTCCGGCGACGGCAAAAAGTGTCAGAGGAAATACTTCAGTAGTTCTTGTTCCTGACAACAGCGCCTGTGCTTCTTCTTCTGAACCTGGAAGCGCGGATGCAGCAGGAGCGAAGTGATCATTATCTGCAATCAATAAGACCGCTAAGAACGCCAAAAGGAGAATTGCCCCCTGCAAGAAGATGCCAAAGCCATCTGTTGCAACCGATCCCATCGCAGCAGCTGCAGATACATTGTTTCTGATGCGAAGTAGCCATACAAAAGAGATGGCGAGAGTTCCAAGTGCAAGAGTGATTTGAACTGGGCCTCGTTGCTTCTTACCCAAGAAGGCTTCAACTAGAACACCTAGAAGAGCGCCACCTAGAACAACAAGAATAGGAGCGAGCTGGGCGTAATTAAGCGTTGGCATCGTAAACATTACTTACCCGCCAATACATGTGGGTCTGAGACATTCATCTGCGTCATAGTAGATGTCGTTGATGGATTAATAACATGGATCGCTGGCTTTGGATAGAAACCAAGAATGACAAGAGCTGCAATAACCGGGGCGACTGCGATCTTCTCGCGAAGATTAAGATCACTCATAGATTCATTGCCACTCTTGAGAGGTCCATGCAGTGAGCGTTGAACCAAGATCAAGACATAAAGCGCCGCTAAAACGATTCCCAATGTGCCGATAATTGCCGCCACTGGATATCTCGTAAATGTTCCAAGAAGAACAAGGAATTCACTGACAAAGCTTGAAAGCCCTGGCAAAGCTAAAGCAGATAAACCTGCAATAAAGAACATCCACGCCATAACCGGAGTAACGCGCTGTAGTCCACCAAAATCTTCAATTGCGGCAGATTTGCGGCGAGAAACCATCCAGCCACCAACAAGGAAGAGCGCTGCTGTTGAGAAGCCGTGGTTGACCATATACAACGTTGCGCCAGTTAAACCTTGAGATGTGTAAGCAAAAATACCGAGAGTAATAAATCCAAAGTGTGAGATCGAAGTAAATGCAATGAGTGAATTGAGGTTCTTCTGGCCAATAGCAAGGAAGGCACCATAAATAACGGAAATGACAGAGAGAACAATGATGTAAGGGGCAAAGGTCTTTGTGGCATCTGGGAAAAGTGTGAGACAAAAACGAATCATTCCGTAGGTTCCGACTTTATCTAGAACGCCAAGCAGCAAAATAGATGTTCCTGGTGTTGCAGCTTTTGCTGCTCCAGGAAGCCATGTATGAAATGGCCAAAGAGGTGCTTTGATAGCAAACGCAATAAAGAACCCTAGGAACAACCAATTTTGTGTTGTGTGATCAATGCTCAGATGAGATAAAGCGCTGACATCAAATGAACCAATAGCTTGCTCGGCAGAGATGATGTAGATACCAATAACAGCAGCCAACATGAGTAGCCCGCCAAAGAGGCTGTAGAGCAAGAACTTGAGCGCTGCTGCTGCCCGCTCACCTGTACCAAAACCACCTATAAGGAAGTAAACCGGAATTAGCATTGCCTCAAAGATCACGTAGAACAAGAAGACATCTGTCGCGGCAAAGACACCGATCATGAATGTCTCTAAAACCAAGATCAACATATAGAAGGTCTTCACGCTCCAGCGTCCACCTTCAGATTCATTCCAGCCACCAAGAACAACAATTGGAACAAGTACTGTGGTTAAAAGGATTAAGACCAGCGCTAAGCCATCAATACCAAGCGCGTAATTAATATGAAAACTAGATACCCACGCATGTGATGTCACAAAGGCAAAGCCAGATGATGGTGATTTGTATTGAAGGGCCATAACAAATGAGAGCGCCATTGTTACCACTGAGGTACCTAGGGCAACTATCTTGATTTGCTGGGTATTTGTCTTTGGCATCAGTGCTAGCGCCAAAACGCCAACGAGAGGGAAAAGTGTGACTATGGAGAGAATGTTCATGCTCCAATCACCCACACTGCAATAACAGTAATAACTAGACCTGCAAGCATAAGAAGGGCGTAACTTCGAACAAAACCATTTTGTACCTTGCGTAGTGCATCTGATGTGGCGCCCAAGAAACTACCAACAAATCTAACGCCTCCATCAATCACGCGATCATCTGTCGTGACCAATCCAGCAGTCAAAAGCGTTCCTGGAGCAACGAGCATCTTGTCATTGAGAACATCTTGATAAAGATCCTTACGCGCAGCTTTTGTTAAGATCGAAACGTCTTCTGGCGCGATAGCACTTACAGTTTGATACTTAATAATTGCAAAGGCCGCCCCAATCACAACAACACCGAGTGCTAGAAGTGAAACTACGAGCGCAGGCATAAGAGGCTTACCCTCTTCAACGTTCCGTGAATTCACTACAGGCTCTAGCCAATGAACAAGAGCGCTTCCATTGCTGAGCAAGAAACCAGAGGCAACAGAACCGAAGGCGAGCAAAATCATTGGAAGAGTCATAAGGATTGGGCTCTCATGAGGATGAGATTCTGCCTTCCATCTTTTTGCGCCTATAAATGTCATCACCATCACGCGAGTCATATAGAAAGCTGTGATGGCCGCGCCAAGGAGGGCTGCCCCACCCAACAAAATTCCTTTTAAGCCACCAGCATTAAATGCGACCTCAATAATCTTGTCCTTCGAGTAGAAGCCAGCAAATGGTGGAACACCAAGTATCGCTAGATAACCCAAACCAAATGTGACTGCCGTGATTGGCATCAGCTTTGCCAGCCCACCGTACTTACGCATATTCACTTCATCATCCATGCCGTGCATGACAGATCCGGCGCCAAGGAACATTCCAGCTTTGAAGAAACCATGAGTAAGAAGGTGCAAGATTGCAAAGGCATATCCAATAGGGCCAAGTCCTGTTGCAAGGATCATGTAACCAATTTGAGACATGGTTGATGCTGCGAGTGCTTTCTTAATGTCATCTTTTGCTGTACCAATAATTGCGCCAAAGAGAAGAGTTATTGCTCCAACAATCACAACGAGCAAGCGGGCAGTAGAAGATGCATCAAAGATAAAGTTTGAACGGCTGATCAAATAAACACCAGCTGTAACCATTGTTGCGGCGTGGATTAAAGCTGAAACCGGTGTTGGACCAGCCATCGCATCTCCAAGCCATGATTGCAGTGGGAACTGCGCAGATTTACCGCAGGCAGCAAGCAAAAGCATCGCTCCGATTCCAGCTAGGGCGGCGCTTGATGCACCATGTGCTCCAGCTTTCACGCCCTCAAATGAAACTGTTCCAAATTGTGCGAAGCAGATCATGATGGCAAGAGATAGACCGACATCACCCACGCGGTTAGCAACAAACGCCTTCTTTGAGGCAACTGCATATGTTGGGTTGTGATTCCAAAATCCAATAAGCAGGTATGAGGCTAAGCCCACACCTTCCCAGCCAACGTAAAGGTTGAGGTATGAATCACCAAGGACCAAAAGCAACATGGCTGCAATAAAGAGATTGAGGAATGCAAAAAAACGACGACGATCTTTGTCATGAGACATATACGCGATGGAGTAGATATGAATCAGAGTTCCAACGCCAGTAATCAGGAGCACAAAACAAATAGAGAGCTGATCAAGCAGTAATGATGCGTTCACTTTAAGTGAACCCACGCTGATCCACTCAAATAGCTTTTGAGTAACCGCTCTAGATTCCCCTGCTTGGCTTTGCATCTTCATAAACTCATAAGCACCAATAACAAAGGTTGATGCGGTGATGAGCGTGGCAAGAATATGACCCCATTTATCTGCAATTCTTCCAAGAAGCAGCAAGAGCGCGGATGAAAAGAGCGGAAGCGCTATGAGATAGACCAGAAGAGATGATGTGCGCATTAGCTCTTCAGCAAACTGGCATCATCAACAGATGCTGATCGACGTGAACGATAAATCGTCACGATAATGGCAAGGCCCACAACAACTTCACACGCAGCAACCACCATCGTGAAAAATGATGCGACCTGACCTTCCAAATTGCCTGCCACTCGTGAGAAAGTCACAAGTGCAAGGTTTGCTGCATTGAGCATCAGCTCAATACACATGAAAATTACGATTGCATTGCGGCGAACTAGCACGCCAGTAGCGCCAATCGTGAAGAGAATGACTGAAAGATAAAGGTAATTTGAAATATCCATTTACTCTTCCACCTCCTCAGAATGCTCGAGAGCAAATGGCGCAGGTGAAATAACATCACCGCGCGCTTTCAGGGTTGCTGAAATTGACGTAGGAGCTGGTGTGCCATCTGGCAAAAGAGCCGGTACATCTACAGCATTGTGGCGAGCAAATACACCGGAACCCGGAAGTCCTGCAGCATCTGCAAGTGATTTCCCACGAAAGCGCGCAATAGAAAGATCTCGTTGCTTATTTCGAACAGCTGGCTTGGTGCTGTGAGCTAAGACCATTGCGCCAAGGGCAGCGGTAATAAGGAGCGCTGATACAACTTCAAAGGCCCATACATATTGTGTGAAGAGCTGACCTGCAAGGCTTTGCACATTTCCTGTTTGGTTCACAAGTTTTAGCCCAGCAGCTGGTTGGTTCACACTCGCCCTGGCAATAAGTGAAAGAAGAAGTCCGCCAAGTCCAAGACCCGCAAGAATTGATGCGCCGCGTTGTCCTTTAATATTTTCAACAAGGGATTCAGATGCATCCACGCCAACTAACATCAAAATAAACAAGAAGAGCATCATGACGGCGCCTGTATAGACCACGATCTGAACAATTCCCAAAAAGAGAGCATCTTGAGCGATATAGAAGATTGCGAGAATGACCATCACTGATGCGAGCAATAGCGCTGAATGAACAGCTTTTTTCATAAATAACATACCAAGAGCGGCAATTACTGCAATCGGAGCAAGAATCCAGAACTGAACCGCTTCAGGTGTCGCGGTCTGTCCTAGTGCAAGTGATTGATTAAACATTACTTACCGATCTCCTGTGAAGGATGAGATCCCGTGATTTGCCCTTTGTAGTAATCGATATGTGTTGTTCCTGGATACATAGCATGAGGAGCTTCGATCATTCCTTGGCGAAGAGGAGCCAACAGATCTTCCTTTTCGAAAATTAACTTTTCACGTGAATCATCTGCTAATTCATATTCATTGGTCATGGTTAGGGCGCGTGTAGGACAAGCCTCAATACATAGACCGCAGAAAATACAACGAAGGTAATTGATTTGATAAATCTGGCCGTAGCGCTCACCAGGAGAGAAGCGTTCTTCTTCAGTGTTGTCAGCACCTTCCACATAAATTGCATCTGCCGGACATGCCCAAGCACAAAGCTCACAACCAATACATTTCTCTAAACCATCTTCATAGCGATTGAGTTGATGGCGGCCATGGAAACGCTCTGCTGTTGGCTTTTTAACTTCTGGGTATTGAACTGTATTGACCTTCTTAAACATGGTTGCAAAAGTCACCCAGAAACCGAGCAATTGCTTACCAAAACTACTTGGGCGCTCAGTCATTGATCTCACTCCTCTGGACATAAGTTATGCGTG
>JBAWYW010000021.1:0-9514 GCA_037143395.1 Actinomycetes bacterium
TGCTCAGTGATATCGGCGGAGTTGAAGTCCGCTCTATAGAACCCGCTGTTTAGTATTTAACCTTGCGCAGCGTGATGATCTTCGATCATCGCAGTTAAATCACGTGTTGGAGCCCATCCAAGAAGCTTCTTAGCTTTATCAATGGATGCAACAAGCCTTGCAGGATCACCATCTCGGCGCGCAGCCTCAACAGTGGGAATCTTTCTTCCCAGAACCTTTTCACTTGCGCTAATTACTTCGCGCACTGAATTACCTGCGCCGCTTCCGATGTTAATAATTTCATGCTGTGACGTGAGCTTCTCTAAAGCCAAGATATGAGCATCAATCAAATCAATGACGTGGACATAGTCGCGCACGCACGTTCCATCTGGCGTATCCCAATCTGTGCCAAATATTTTTAGCGGGGCATCGCTACTTGCTTTGAGGACATTTGGGATCAAATGTGTCTCGGTTGCATGTCGCTCAGAAACCCAACCGTGCGCGCTTTTAAGCGCTCCTGCAACATTAAAATAACGCAGGCTGATAGCAGACAGGCCGGCTGCGCCAATCATCTGATCAATCTCAAGCTTTGTTTGCCCATATGGATTTGTAGGAGCAGCAGGGGAATCTTCAGAGATGAGATCAGCAGTTGGTTGACCGTAGGTTGCCGCACTTGATGAAAAGACAAGTCTTTCTACGCCAGATGATTTCATCGCTGCAAGAAGGTTTTTTGTGCCGCCGATATTCACTTCGCGATAAAGATCAGGCTTTTGAGTGGATTCACCGACGAGAGATTTACCAGCAAAGTGGATAACTGCGTAGCAGCCTTGCAGAGCTCTCTCTAACGCAGATAGATCAAGGAGTGATCCTTCAATAAAACTTGCGCCAGGATCTACTGCATCTTTATGTCCTGTTGAAAGATCATCAAAGACAACAACTTGATGTCCCTGATTCACTAGAACAGAAGCTGCAACTGAGCCGATATATCCAGCTCCACCTGTTACAAGAATCTTGCTCACATGCAGAGCCTAATAGCGAACTTGCCCGATACAGGTATCTACGGGAGTTGGCTTAGGTCTTGGAGAGGCAGAAGGCGTAGGGGATGGTGTTGGAGGAATACCTTGCGCCACAACAAAGGTCACAGGTATTTGAACTGGTGCTTCTGTGCCACTTTGATCGGTGAAATCAATCGTTCCTAAATATGTTCCCGCGGTAAGTCCTGTAATAGATAAATTCCAGCGGCCAGATGATGTGCGCACGGGATCTTGCTTGCCAGGGATCATTCCAGAGGAAGCAGGCGTAAAGGCAACTGTTCCTGTGACAACAGGTGAGTTATCAGGTCTAAAGACATCCACGCTGAAAGTAACTGGATCATTTGTTGTTGCAGCAGATTGACTCACAACATTCATTGTTGTTGGCTCGTTAATAGGCAACATATCTGTCACTTCAGGAGTCCACACACCTTTGAGGAGTTTCACAAAGGCACTAGATGATCCATTAAAGACGTTGAGATCAACGCGGTTACTTGGCACGCCATATTTGCTAGCAATACCGCAGGATGAGTACTGCCAGATCTGCCAGTTTGCGGTGCAATCAGCATTTGCCCAAGCGTGGGCGTAGCAGCCCACTTTTTTGGAATTTGGATGGTTGGTAGCAACTGCAGGGCTCAAACTGTAGTGAGCAAGCCAAAGTGGGTATTGCCGAAGCGCAGTGGACCTGACCAAATTGTTTTCTAGAAAGTTTGCATAGGAATATAAAAATGGCTTGCGATGTGTCTTGTTATAAACAGTATCCAGCCATGTTTGCGTCCAGAGGCTAATGAGATTCTTACTCGTATATTTGGCGCAGCTTCCATATTGATTAACTCTGACACAATTGTTTTCCATATCTAAAGCAACTGGCATATCGCGCTTGCCATAACCTCCGAGAGAAGCAATTCGCCAAATAATCTTCTGAGCTTGAGCCTGGGCATCTTGAATAACAATATTCTGATCTGTGCTGTCAGGAAGTGTGGCGTAGTAGTAGAAAGATGTGTAGAGCTTTGCAGCTTGCGCTGCTTTGCGATCTGGCAAGAAATACTTTATTGCTTGTGCGTCATAGCGATCAAAGGTATCTCCGCCTTTGATGATGACAAAGCGAATACCCGATGCATACATCTGTTTAAAGTCGATAGCTGCTTCACCAGGATGTTGATAAACGCTGATATCAAGTCCTGCAATGTGTTGCCCAAGGCCGAGTGCATCAATTGCTTTGGCCGGGGTAAAAGCCCAGACAGAATCACAGACCAAAGTAAGTGCGAGGGAAAGGACGAGCAGAAGTTTTTTCATACCTCAGAAATTGTAGGCGTAATTCCAAATACCTCATGAAAGGACTCCTGCAGAACCATAATGTGTTTTGGATTACGCGCCATGCTGAAATCGTGCTGCCCGCCAAACTTCTGACTATCTGTGAAGTTAATACTCAGGTTGCCTGCTTCAAAGCTCACAAGCCTTGCATCAAAGAAGGCAAGCCAGACGATCCGGTCTTTGGCCAGAAGTGAATCTAAGACTTCATTCCATTGGGATTTGATTGCCATCAGGTCAAGATTCACAGCATTAGATTAGTGGGTAATGAAGAAGTTCACTTTCTGTTCAACATTGCAGGCTAGGTTGATCTCGTGATTGTTGATGTTGCTCTCTATCAAAATGGCCAGCGGGTTGAGGCCGGTAGTGATATTTCTGATCTTGTCGAGATTGCTCGTAAAGAGGGCGGCTTTGTTTGGTTGGGACTTGCCGAACCTACGCAGGCCGAATTTGATTTAGCAGCAGGAGAACTCAACCTGCACCCACTTGCGGTAGAGGATGCGGTCAATGCTAAGCAGCGGCCAAAGATTGAGGATTATGAGGGGCTTACCTTCTTTGTTCTCAAGACAGTATTTTTTGACCAGAAGGAGCAGGAGATCACTACCGGTGAGCTTATGTGCTTTATTGATAAGAATTTCATTGTCATTGTTCGTCATGGACAGGGCCATCCACTAGCAACCGTTCGTCAAGACTTGGAACAGAGGCCAGAATTACTTAGGCTCGGACCCTTTGCTGTGCTTCACGCAGTTGCAGACAGGGTAATCGACGGATATACAGCGATTGCTAACTCACTTGAGTCGGAGGTCGTCTCTGTTGAAAACAGAGTTTTTAACGGCAAGCGACAGACGTTTTCACAGGAGATCTATTTTCTCAAAAGAGAAATTATTGAGTTTAAGCACGCAATAGAACCGTTAATTTTGCCTATAAATAAATTATCCAGTGGGTTAGTTGAAACAGTTCCGGAAGGTATCAAACCATTTTTTCGCGATACATCCGATCATCTGATTCAGGCTTGTGAGCAAGCTACGGGACTAGATTCCCTCATTACATCGGTGCTTCAGGCAGATCTGGCCCACATTCAAGTTCAACAAAACATCGATGTGAGGCGGATTTCTGCTTGGGTTGCGCTGGCCTCAGGACCGACCATGCTTGCTGGAATATATGGAATGAACTTTCGCCATATGCCAGAACTTGGAACCAAGTATGGCTATTACATTGTTATTGGCGTAATGGTCTCACTCACCGCTTTTCTCTTTCGAAACTTCAAAAAATCTGGCTGGCTCTAGTCTCACTCAAAATCATCCCCACGCCCAGTTTTAAATTTCTTGGGGGAGAACCAGTGCCCTACAAGCCATTTTCTGATTCCTTGAAAAAACTTAGACAAGGCTTCCCCTCATTTCAAAGGCTTGTGCTACCCGCCCAACGGCCACAATAAACGCTGCGGTGCGCAGATCGACTTTGTATTTCTTCGCAACTTTGTGTGTTTGGCCAAAGGCTTTCTCCATGCGTGTGTCGAGTTCACGTCGGAATTTTTCGATAGGCCAGCTAAATTCTTGGATGTTCTGGGTCCATTCAAAATAGGAGCCCATGACACCGCCTGAGTTTGCCAAAATATCAGGAACGATAATTGAACCCCACTCACGTAGCTTTTTATCCGCCGCACTTGTAATCGGCTGATTAGCACCCTCAATAATAAAATCAGCCTTGATTCTCTCAACATTAGATTCGTTAATAACCCCACCTAAAGCTGCTGGAATCAAGACATCGCACTCAATTTCCAGAACTTCTGCTGAACCCACCCGGGATTCAATTTGCGCACTCGCTAAGGTGGGATGCACCAACAGTGCTTTGATATCAAGGCCTTTAAGATCAACAACACCGCCTGTTACATCTGATACAGCAATAACTTTCATTCCAAGCTCTTCACATCCGAGAGCAGCAAACTTTCCAACATTTCCAAATCCTTGAATAACAACCGTTGCGCCTTTTACCTTCTTTTCATTCTCCTTGAGCGTTGCTGCTGCAATGTGGGCAACACCACGGCCAGTTGCTTCTTCACGGCCCGGTGCGCCAAAAAGTTCAACTGGCTTTCCTGTGACACACGCTGGTTGAAAACCTTCCAAGCGGTGGTACTCATCCATGAGCCACGCCATCGTCTTGGCATCTGTTCCCATATCTGGAGCAGGTATGTCACGATGATGGCCGAGCACATGGACAAGTGACCTGGTCCAGCGACGGATGATCTCTTCTTTTTCAATAGCGGATAGTTTTGTTGCATCGACTGCAACACCGCCTTTAGCACCGCCAAAGGGAACATCAATCAGCGCTGTTTTCCATGTCATCAAACTCGCTAGCGCTCTTACTTCATTGAGATCAACGTCTTGATGAAAACGAATTCCACCTTTGCGAGGGCCACGAGCGCTGGAGTGTTGCACGCGGTATCCAGTCAGGACTTCAACATCATCTGCTTTACGTAGCGGGATAGAGATGACGACTTCACGTTCACATGTGCTCAGAGCACTCAGAATTCCCGGTTTAATTTCGAGGTACTCAGCTGCTTTGGCAACTTTTTCGTTTACTTCAGCAAATGGATTATGCACTGCGATGGTAGGTGTTTGGCTCATGTATGAACGCTAAAGAGGTTGTGATAGCGCCTCTAGGTCACTTAGATGATATTCATGTGAACAAGGGGTAAAAAATCTCTGCGCTATGGGTATATCTGGTGAGGCAAGTAGGACTCGAACCTACGACGACCGAATTATGAGTTCGGGGCTCTAACCAACTGAGCTATTGCCTCTTAGTTTCTTGGGACATTCTAATAATTATCTTTGACCAATGAAAAAGCGGACCAGCGTGAACCGGTCCGCTTTTTTGTTAATGGTTGTTATGCAGGGTTAACCGCATCAGCCTGAGGACCCTTTGGACCCTGTACTACTTCAAAAGTAACGGCTTGACCCTCTTCGAGAGACTTGTATCCATTGCCTTGAATTGCTGAGTAGTGAACAAATACATCTTGTCCTCCACCATCAACAGCGATGAAACCAAAACCCTTTTCAGAGTTGAACCACTTAACTGTGCCTGTTGCCATGTAGATATTTCCTTCGGTATGTGAGTGAAGCTAAAGATTTCCTTAGCTTCGGTCTTCCTCTTTTACAGCGATACCGAATCCATGAAACGGGTACTGCCAAGCGTCGGACTAGTAGAAAGTGTAACTTAGTTATTGAGGGTTCAAATACCCCAGGGGACGCTTTTTATTCTTGAAATGAGCGGAAAACGAGCACGACATTGTGTCCACCAAAGCCAAAGGAGTCGTTGAGAGCAACTATCGGACCTGCTGGAAGATCGCGTGGCACATCGCGCACGACATCGATCTTTACCTCTGGATCTAGATTTTCAATGTTAATAGTTGGCGGTGCTTTGCGGTGATAGAGCGCTAGAACACAGAAGATTGTTTCAATAGCCCCGGCGCCGCCTAGTAAATGCCCCGTCATAGATTTTGTTGCAGATACTGCAACGTGGGAGATATCTGATCCAAGGGCTACAGCAAGAGCGTTTGCTTCGGCGATATCACCAGCTGGCGTGGAAGTCGCGTGAGCGTTGATATGAACAACCTCAGAGAGTTTGACTCCACTATCTTCTAAAGCAAACTTCACAGCGCGCGTAACTCCAGAACCAGAAGGATCAGGA
The DNA here is from genome assembly GCA_037143395.1 of Actinomycetes bacterium. Taxonomy (GTDB): domain Bacteria; phylum Actinomycetota; class Actinomycetes; order Nanopelagicales; family Nanopelagicaceae; genus PALSA-747. The sequence continues at coordinate 6,009 of JBAWYW010000021.1, forward strand.
GCAGCGATGTGATAACCATCAGATGTCAGTCCTTGGCCAACAATTTCGGCATAAATCTTTGCGCCACGCTTTTGTGCATGCTCTAAAGATTCAATAACAATTACTCCGCCGCCTTCACCCAAGACAAAACCATCTCGATCTTTGTCATAGGGACGCGATGCCTTTTGAGGAGCGTCGTTGCGGGTGGAAAGTGCTTTCATCGATGCAAAGGCAGCAATAGGAAGTTCGTGAATACACGCTTCCACTCCACCTGTGACAACTATGTCTGCTCTTCCTGTGCGAATCATCTCCATTGCATAACCAACAGCTTCAGCGCCAGATGCACATGCACTCACTGGTGTGTGAACACCGGCCTTTGCGCCGAGCTCTAAGCCAACGTTTGCTGATGGGCCATTTGGCATAAGCATCGGAACGGTATGTGGACTAACTGACCTGGGTCCCTTTGCCTTCAAGATGTCATATTGATCTAGAACGGTGATCACTCCGCCAATACCTGATGCGATAACAACGCCTAAGCGTTCTTTATCAACATCGGGTGCGCCCGCGTCTTTCCATGCTTCGCGGGCAGCGATCAAAGCAAATTGTTCTGAACGATCAAGGCGGCGCATTTCAACGCGCTCCATGACTTCAGATGGATCAACTGCAACTCGCGCAGCAAACTTCACCGTTGATTCATGGGTCCATGCTTCATCAGGAAGGGCATGAACGCCAGATTTACCGGCAAGTGCATTAGCCCAGGTTGTTGGAACATCTCCGCCAAGAGGCGTCGTTGCTCCAAGTCCTGTAACTACTACGCGAGGTCTAGTCATCTAAAAGTGAATACTTACTTAGCTGCGCCTACGATGAAGTTCACAGCGTCACCAACGGTGGCCATCTTTGTTACTTCATCATCAGGGATCTTCACGCCGAAACGCTCTTCAGCGGCAACGACTACTTCAACCATGCTCAAGGAATCTACTTCGAGGTCATCGCTAAAGCTCTTGTTCATTTCGATCTTGCTTGCATCAATGCCAGCAACTTCAACAACGATCTCTTTGATTCCTGCGAGTACTGCATCTTGAGTTAGTGCCATTGTTCTTCTCTTTTCTTTTGTTTTCTTGAGGTTATTTCTTTATTTCTTTGGTACTGGTGGTAGTTCGACGACTTGACCGGCATAAACCAGTCCAGCCCCGAATCCTAGGAGTAATGCGTTCTTGCCATGTAATTCTGGGTGCTCTGCAAGCAGTGCGTCCATAGCAAGGGGGACAGATGCGGCAGATGTATTACCTGTGGTGCGGATATCGCGTGCGATCGCCACACTTTCAGGCAATTCCATAGATTTAGCAAGAGAATCGATGATTCTCTCGTTTGCTTGGTGAGGAATGAAAGCAGCGATCTGATCTGGAGTTAATCCAGCATCAGCGATGATTTCTTTTCCTACCTTTGCAATTTCATAGACGGCCCAGCGAAATACCTTCTGTCCTTCTTGATGAATAACGGGCCACGCTGTCTCAGCCAAGTTAGCTCCTGGTTTGTAATCAAGCCAAGAAGGCACCATCGCAATGGCTTCTCTATTAGAAACATCTGAACCCATCATCGTCTTACTAATTCCCACGTGATCTGAAGGCCCAACAATGACGGCGCCTGCCCCATCAGCAAAGATGAAGGATGTTGCGCGGTCATCTAGATCAAGGAAATCTGAAATCTTCTCTGCGCCAATGACGAGCGCGTAAGTGGACGTTCCTGTGCGCACCATGTCACTTGCCACACCCACGCTATAACAAAAACCTGCGCACGCTGCGTTCACATCAAAGGCGGCAGAGTTTTCAATGCCAAGGCGCAAAGCAACTTCTGTTGAGGCGCTCGGTGTTTGATAAGGATAAGTAATGGTGGCAAAGATGACTGTGTCGATATCGGCTGAGGTTAAACCTGCGCGCTTAATAGCGATCTTGCTCGCTTCCACTGCCATATCGGCAAGTGATTCATCTGCTCCTGCCCAGTGACGGGTTTGAATACCGGTGCGCTGCTGGATCCATTCATCGCTGGAATCAATGCGCTCAACGAGCTCTGAGTTAGGAACTACACGCGCCGGCCGATATGCGCCAACAGAAAGTATTTGTGTGTTGCGCAGAGGCGCGCTGTTTTTAATGCTCATTTATTTGCCGCCATGCTCTTTAGCAAAGGCGCGAGCGCCGCTAATGTCATCTGGAGTTTTGAGCGCAAAAGTTTGAATCGAAGGCTCAGCGCGCTTAAGTAACCCAACAAGAGTTCCACCGGGCGCAACTTCAATCACTCCAGTCACACCAGAGTCAGCAAGAGTCTTCATGCATAGATCCCAACGGACTGGGCCGGCAACTTGGCCGACGATGCGAGCAATAAGGTCACTTCCACTTCTTACTATGGCACCATCTTTGTTGGAAAGCACGGCAATCCTGGCATCGGAAATCTTTTCGCCATTTGCCGCCGCCTGTAGCGCGCTCACAGCCGGGTTCATCACCGATGTGTGGAATGCACCTGAGACAGCGAGTGGGCGAACGCGAGATCCTTCAGGTGGATTTTCAGCCAAACGATCAAGAGCTGCAAGATCTCCTGCAGCAACAATCTGACCTGCGCCATTTTCATTTGCAGCTGTTAAACCAAGAGATGAAAGAGCGGCAATAACCACATCACGTTCTCCGCCGAGCACAGCAGACATTCCTGTATGGGAGTTGGTAGCAGCAGCAGACATTGCCCGCGCGCGCACATTAACTAGCTTCATTGCAGTGGATGCATCAAGTACGCCAGCAAGAGATGCGGCGGTGATCTCACCTACTGAGTGGCCTGCAAAGAAGTTGATAGGTATCTCTTGTTGATCAAAGGTCTGCATAAAAGAGATAAGCCCTGCAGCAACTAAGAGCGGCTGAGCATGAGAGGTTTCGCGAATTTCATCTGCGCCAGCTGTTGTTCCAAGGGCGAGAAGATCAAGGCCGATCTCTTCCGACCATGTGGCAAGAAGCTTCTGTGCAGAACTCTCTTGAATCCAAGGCGATAGGAAGCCCGGCGTCTGGGCGCCTTGTCCTGGAGCAACGATCGCGAGCATTTGGAAAGTTTAAGACTGCGCATCGGTTACTGGGCAGTACGCCGTATGGATGGGCTCTCCTAGAATAAGGCAGTGAGCATCTACCTCGATCATGCGGCAACTACGCCGATGAGCCCTGTTGCGATCAAGGCGCTTACCGCTGCGATGGCAAAGACAGGTAATGCATCTTCGCTTCATACACAGGGACGAAGTGTGCGCAAAGATGTCGAAGAGGCGCGCGAAGCAATTGCGCTGGCAAGTGGCGCTCGCCCCAATGAAATTATCTTTACCGGTTCTGGAACTGAAGCAAACAACCTAGCGGTGAAGGGTTTTTACTGGAGCGCTACCGGGCAAAATCCGCAGCGCAATGTGATTGTGATTGCCGCATTTGAACACCATGCGATCTTAGAACCCGTTGAATGGCTAGAAAAACACGAAGGCGCAGTGCTGATTTATATTCCTATTACTC
>JBAWYW010000022.1:0-9350 GCA_037143395.1 Actinomycetes bacterium
AGCATCTGACTACGGATCAGAAGGTTAGGGGTTCGAATCCCTTCAAGCGCACAATAATAATTCAACAGTCCTTGCTATAGGTACTTGTATGTAATAGCGTCATTAGATGAAGAAAATTCGCGCCGCTGTTTTAGTGGCTCCAGGTAAATACGAAATACAAGAATTTGATCGCCCCAAGCTAGAAGATGGCGCACTTTTAATGAGAATTGAACTCTCTGGAATATGTGGCACCGACAAGCACACATATCAAGGAGAGACAAAACAATATGCGGGTACCGAAGCTGAGACTGATACTCCGTTCCCAATTATTCAAGGACATGAAAATGTAGGAATTGTGGATGAATTATCACCTGCGATTGAAGAATCTGGGGACTATTACCAAGAGAAAATAAAAATAGGTGATCGAATCGTGATGTGCCCAGACATGATATGTGGAAAGTGTTATTACTGCACCCATGTGATGGGATATACCTGGTGCACAAAGTCAGAATGTTATGGGAATAGTTTCACCTCTGCTCAGTGGCCACATTTACTTGGCGGGTGGGCTGAATATATGTATTTAAAGCCTGGAACTTTTTTCTATAAGGTTCCGGATACTATTTCACCAAAAGTTGCTGTTTTAGCAGAGCTAATGGCATGCGCTGCTTCGTTAGATAAATTGCAGGACTTTAGTTCTTATTCAATTGAGGGTTTTACAACAGGCGACACTGTTGTTGTTTTTGGAGTTGGTCCCTTAGGCCTATTGCATGTTGCAAAACTGGGCATGATGGGAGCCGGCAAAGTGATTGTTATTGATAAGTCTGATTACCGGCTTGATCTGGCAAAGAAATTTGGTGCTGATATTGCCATTAATGTAGATAAGACAACGAAAGAAGAGCGCTTAAAACTTATTCATTCCCTGACAGGCGGGATTGGTGTTGGCTTAGTACTTCACATGACAAATCGTCCAGAACCAGTAATTGAAGGTATCGAGATGCTTAGAAGGGGAGGAACATTGCTCGAAATGGGAAATTTTGCTGATACTGGCGAGGTTTCAATCAGCATGCACAGACATGTGCTGAGTAAAAATATCCGTTTAATCGGCCTTTCAAACCACCCAATAAATGCTTATGGTCCATCACTTAAGCTTTTTGAAAAATATGCCAAGCAATTTCCATTTGCTGAGATGGTAACTCATGAGTTTCCACTTGCTGACGTTGATGCAGCTATGCAAATGTCAATGTCACCACAATCTGGGAAAGTCGTGATTAATCCTTGGGCTTAGGTGCTTGAATTTCTTCAAGCACACAATGTAATAATGATTGCCACACCACATTCAAGCCATTCTTGGTTTCTTTATTAGAATAAATTTTCAGTCAAAGTCCTGCTACATCTACCCGCTTACCAGTTAGGACCGACTCCTGAATTGCTACGGCTACTGCAAGAGAATTGAAACCGTCTACACCACTGATTATTGGCTGCCCAACACCATCAATGGCGCTCTTAAAAAAGCGTACGGTTCGGATATATAGATCTTCCGGCTGATCCAAAGCTACTGCTGAATAATTGTGGTTTCGGACAAGGGAGAGTGTTCCAACGGGATCGCCAGTATTGCAATTCTCTCCAACCAGTGCACCGCTTTCACCGAGTACATGCAAACTGGTAGGTAAGTTTGGATTATTAAATGCCTCGTGTGTTGAAACCAACACCCCACCTTCCCATAAAATATTAGTCATAACCGCATCAAATGGACCCGAAGGATCATTATCTTGGTTTAAAGCAATAGCATTTAAAGAAATTGCTCGAGAGCCAAGTAGCGCTGCTACTGCCGCCGCTGCGTGAACGCTGACATCATGAATTACGCCGCCTTGCTCTTTTAATTCTGTGCGCCAACCAACTAAGTGTGCAGGGAGTTGAACTGCGGTATGAAAACGAATTGCCTTTACCTTGCCAATTTCTCCCGCACTAATCATCTCTTTAATTTTTCGATGAACCGGATTTGCTGGTAAATGATGGTTTGTTGCCATAACCACTCCAGCTTTTTCACATGCGTGCACCATCGCCCTGGCATCTTCGACTGTCATAGCAAGCGGCTTTTCAGAGAGCACATGTTTACCAGCCCTAGCGGAAGCCTTTACCTGCTCGCAGTGCTTGGAATTGAGCGAACTAACATAAACAGCATCTATGTCAGGGCGACTTAACATAAGGTCTAGATCAGTAACTACTTCATTAATTGAATTCTCTTTGGCCCATTTCTCGCCATGTGCAAGGTCCCCAGTCCGGACAACAATTGCTTCATCCCCGTTGGCTCGAATTGCCGGAAGTACCCGCGTCTGCGCAATGTCACTTGCTCCAATTAGTGCCCAACGCATAACTTCTCCTTCATTTGAATAATAATTAGAGTTTAGTAGTAATTTGGCTTTCTTAGTAGAGAAAATATTTTTATTTCCATACATCCTTTTGAATTATGACCCCAAAAGAGTAGTTCTATTCCAATTTATGGGTTAAAAAGATAAGATTCCTGTGGCTTTAGTATCCATAATTTCTGGAAAGGAATCTAATGGTTAATGTTGGAATCATCGGCACCGGGATTATGGGCTCCGGCCATGCAAGATATATCAAGGAGCACGTAAGCGATGCAACGGTAGTTGCACTATCTGACATAGATCCAAAGAGAATTTCTGAACTTTCAGCCGAGCTTGGTTCAGTGCTTTTTTCAACAACCAATCCCGAAGAATTAATGAATGATCCCAGAGTCGATGCAGTTATCATTGCATCTCCAGATCCAATGCATGTCCCACATTTAAGGTTGGCCATCGCATCTGGGAAACAAATATTATGCGAAAAACCAATTGCAACAACCCTAGAAGATGCACGAATGATCAGCGAAGAAATTCGTCAATATCAATCTAGGGTAGGAAAGAAAATGATTAATTTTGGGTTTATGCGCCGATTTGATCCCTGCTATCAGGAAGTTCGCCGCCTTATTGCAACTGGAGAATTTGGTGCCCCATTGTTTTTCAGAGCGGTAAGCCGAAATGTTTCATCATTTGGAGCAACCTCTACCGGTTTATTTACAAATATTGCTATTCATGATTTCGATATTTATCGATGGTTATTTAATGATGAATGGGAATCGATACATAGTTTTTATCCAAGACGCTCATCCTTATCCCCAGAAGGCCTAGATGACCCCCTAGTGCTAATCGGAAAATTAAAAAGTGGCATAACTATGGTCGCCGACATCGTTGCGTTCAATAACTATGGATATGACTGTCGAGTTGAAGTCGTTTGCGAGAAGGGCTCGATTCAAATTGGAACTCATGGTGATGTGATTACTCAAGTAAATGGGGTTGGAGGTGCCACAAAGGGTGGCCCAATGGCTACGAACTGGATGGTTCGCTTTGAACCTTCGTACATCGAGGAGTTGAAGGCCTGGATTCAAGAAGTTAAATCAGGCACCTTAAATCCAGATCTCGCAACCGTAGAAGATGCACTCATAGCAAATGAAGTGTGCGCTATGGGCCTTGCATCGATAGCTAAATAATTAATTAGCTAAATCAGATTTTGCAACAACCCGAAGAGCTTGAGCAGCGATAGTTAGTGCTGGATTCATAGCACCTGATGATGGAAAGAACCCGCCATCAATCAAATAGAGATTAGTTAAATCATGAGCTTTGCAGTACTGATCAACAACACTTGTCTTTGGGTCATGGCCCGCGACTGTGGTGCCGCATTGGTGGGCGTTGACTGCAATGTCATATCCCTGAACAAAGATTGCGGTATATCCGGCCTTGAGCAAAACTTTCTTGGTCTTGCGCAACAACGCTTGATGTGTTGAAAGTCCAACCGCGGTCCTTGAAGTCTTAATTTGCCCATTTGAATTAACCGTAACTCGGTTATCTTTATGCGGAAGATCTTCGGCCATCACTAGGAATTCAACGCTTCGCTTGGCAAAATAGTTCAAGATTGGTAGTGGAACTCTCTTAGCAACAGTCTTCATCATAATTCCTTGAACTTTGCCGATTAGCTGAACGGTTCCAAGTGGATAGCCATCGCCACCATCTGAATACCAATCGGAGAATGAGAGTGTCTTCTGGAAAGTTACATCGTTCTTGCGCTTCCAATCAAATACAACAATGTGAGTGTTGTTGTGCATCATAAAGTTTCGGCCAACTTGATCGGAAGAATTTGCAACACCGTTGGGAGCTAATTCTGATTTAGATTTCAATAACAGCGCTGATGTATTTACTGCACCAGTTGATATCACAAATTTTTTACCAGTAACTTTGTACTCTCCCGTAGGCCCATTGACCAACAAGTGGTCAACAGATTTTCCATCGGCAGTTAGGACAATTTTCGTCACTTGAGATTCAGTACGAAGTTCGACATTTCCCGTAGCAATAGCGGGGTTTAGCGCATTAATTTCCGCATCACTCTTTGCGTCCAACTTACAAATAAAACCATCACATGTATTACAGCGAATACAATTACCACCCGGTCCGATATCTATACCCATTGAGTTAGCAATTGGCGTTACACCAACTTTACGCAGGCGCTCGGCTAAGTCTTGGACATAGGGCTCGTGCTCCATTGCAGGATATGGGAACGGATTAGCCCGCCAAGGACCGCTTGGATCTGGCTCAACAGTTCCATGTACTTTATAAAGCATTTCTGCTTGATAGTAAAAAGGTTCTAAATCTGAATAACTAAATGGCCACGCAGGCGAAAGTCCTTCATGGTGTTTTATTTCACCAAAGTCACATTCTTTAAACCTTGGTAGAGATGCTCCATAAAGCTTGGTATTACCACCGACGATGTAGTGAACGCCAGGAGCAAACTCTTTATTATTCTTATCAACCCAAACTTCATCTGATCTGTATCTCTTCTTAATAAAAATATCTTTTGGTGACCAGTTTTCTAATTCTTTAGGAACTCTTGAACCGCGTTCAAGCACTAATACCTTTTTGCCCTTCAAGGCAAGAGCATAAGCAGTTGTGGAACCACCCATTCCAGAACCAACAATTACAACATCAAATTGATTATCCATGAATATTAATAGATCCCATCTACTCACCAGCAATCCTAGCGATTCAGCCATGACAAAGGTAGACTTATTGAAATATTATTTAGAGGAGAAGGTATGAATTTCTTAAGTGAGTTAACGGGAAGTTTTTCACAGAATTCAGCTAGTAATCCAACCGTTGAGATGGTTGAGGCGGCATATCGTCATCACAAATTGGATTATAGATATATAAATTGTGAGGTCACCCCAGATCAATTAGGCGATGCTGTCAAGGGTGCAAGAGCGATGGGTTGGGTCGGGTTTAACTGTTCCCAACCACATAAAGTTGAGGTTATTAAATACTTGGACGGACTTGGTGAGTCTGCAGCTTTAATGGGTGCAGTTAATTGTGTAGTTCGCAGAGATGGCAAATACATCGGAGAAAATACAGATGGCAAGGGATTTCTTGAATCACTTAAGGTGGTTGCCGACCCCAAGGATAAGAACATTGTGATTCTGGGAGCGGGCGGGGCGGCAAGGGCTATTGCTATTGAGTTGGCGCTCGCAGGTGCTACTGAAATTACTATTGCTAATCGAGATTCAAACCGCGGGAACGAATTAGTTGATTTAATAAATGGGAAAACTAAGAGTAAAGGTCAATTCTTTAAGTGGGGTTCACCTTATAAAGTCCCAACTAATATTGATATCCTCGTAAACGCGACCTCCGTTGGAATGGCTCCCCATGGTGATGAGCGCATTAACCTTGATATAGAAAGTTTAAGTGCGGGTCTAGTTGTTGCTGATGTGATTGTTAATCCACCAAATACGCTCCTTTTAAGTGACGCAAAAGCTAAAGGATGCAAGGTAATTGATGGACTTGGGATGATTGTAAATCAAGGAATTTTAGGTGTTAAATATTGGACCGGCATCACTGCTGATGCCGGTGTAATGCGAGATGCGCTAGCGAAAGTTCTCTAAATCTTAAATAAGAATTAGCGAACTGGGCTGAGTGACTGATCCTTTTCAGGGATAGTCAAGGCACCGGTCATAACCGCAACAACATCGTTCATGGTGTGGCTCTTTGGAGTCACCACAGCTTCACGTTTTCCAAGGCGCTGGATGTGAATACGATCTGCAACCTCGAAAACCTGAGGCATGTTGTGGCTGATTAAGATAACTGGAATTCCGCGATCGCGTAAGTTTTCGATCAATTTCAAAACCTGCTTTGATTCACGTACACCAAGTGCAGCAGTTGGCTCATCCAAAATAATCAGCTTCTGGCCGAAGGCAGCTGCGCGGGCAACTGAAACGGCTTGACGCTGTCCACCGGAAAGAGTTTCAACAGTCTGGCTAATGTTTTGAATAGTTCCGATACCAAGTGCGGCAATTTCTTCCTTGGCGATACGACGCATGCCAGAGTTATCCAACATACGAAATACTGAACCGAGAGGTCCCTTTTTACGAATTTCACGTCCCAAGAAGAGATTGGATGCAATGTCTAGTGCTGGCGAGATTGCAAGTGTTTGGTAAACCGTTTCAATTCCCGCTTCACGACTATCTTGTGGTTTACGAAATGATACTTCCTGACCATCTAGTTCGATAGTTCCATCATCTGGAATCTCGGCGCCCGACAGGCATTTAATCATCGTTGATTTTCCGGCACCGTTATCGCCAACTACGGCAAGAACTTCACCTGGAAATAATTTTAGGCTGGCACCGTCGACCGCGACAACACGGCCATAGGTTTTGACCAAACCTTTTGCTTCAAGAACTGGAGCTACTGGTGACATCATGCTCGTGCCCTTCTGATCCATTGGTCCACTGAAACTGCAACGATGATTAGAACGCCAACTGCGAAGGTCTGATAGTAAAGATCCACACCAGCAAGAGTTAGGCCGTTACGGAAAACACCCACGATGACTGCGCCAAGAAGTGATCCGAAGATTGCGCCACGGCCACCAAATAGGCTGGTACCGCCAATAACAACAGCAGTAATGGAGTCGAGGTTTACCGTCGAGCCAGAGTTAGGGCTGGCTGCTGAAACACGGCCGATAACAATCCAAGCAGTAATAGCAAAAACGAATCCAGCAACCATGTAAACGCTCATTAGGACTTTATTAACTTGGATACCTGCCAAACGAGCTGCCTCAATATCATCTCCGACTGCATACACATGTCGACCCCAGCCGGTATATCTCAAAACGAAGGCTAGAATCACATACATCGCCAACATAACCAGAACACCCGAAGTAACATCGAATGGCCCCACTTTAATTAAGTAACCCAACTTCAAATAAAATGGATCTAGTTCCCGATCCATAATGGTTCGGCCTGTTGCATAAAACAAAGTTAATGCCAAGAAAATATTTAGAGTTCCAAGGGTTACGATGAATGGTGGCAGTTTAACTTTAGAAACTAACCAACCATTAAATGCTCCAGCAGCGGTTCCTACCGCAATTCCAAGTAAAAAAGAGGCCCATGCTGGCCAGTGATTAGTAAAGCTGGTTTTAGCCATAACCATCGAGGCAAAGATTGCGATCGAGCCACAAGAAAGGTCGATGCCAGCCGTTAAAATAATAAGAGTTTGTCCGGCTGCAATGGCGCCGATAATTGCTACTTGCTGCAAGATCAAAGATAAGTTATTTGGGGTCATGAAGTTTTCATTGAAAAAACTAAAAGCCACTACTGAAACTGCCAAGACAAGCGCTGAACTTAGCCAAGGGTATTTATGTAAAACACCTTGTACTTTTTGAGTCCTTGTCGTGCGACCTAAAAATTCTGTCGCGGCGTCATATCCAATCTCGGTATTGCTCATTCTCATCCTCACTTTAAATTTTGGAGAAATTCTATTTAATTATCCAAAGATAGCCCAATAATTAAGATTAGGGCGACTAATTTCTTAGCCGCCCCAATCCCTTCAAACTTTAACTATCAGCGATTAGGCTGAAAAGTTAGTTCTTAACCCCAAGCGTTAGCTAGGCCGTATGAAGTTGGCTTAGATGGAACGCCTGCCTGTGGATCATCAGTGATCAAGATTTCGCCAGTGTTGAAGAAATCAAGTCCTGGTGAACGCTTTGGAGTGATCTTCTTGGTGATCTTGTCAAAGATTGACTGAACGCCAAGTGATGCCATGAGTAGTGGATATTGCTGTGAAGTTGCGCCAATGATTCCGGCCTTCACGTTTTCAACGCCCGCACGTCCACCGTCAACAGAGACGATAAGTGCTGTCTTGCCAGCAGCCTTCAGTGCAGCATTTGCACCAGAAGCAGCAGGCTCGTTGATTGTGTAAACGAGGTTAATGTCTGGGTTCTTGGCTAGAAGAGTTTCCATGCCAGTACGTCCACCTTCTTCAGCTCCGAGTGTTGCTACGTTTCCTACGATCTCGTAATCGCCACCCTTGCCACTTGTGTACTTACCAGTCTTAACTTCATCGCCAATGATCTTTGGATCATTTAGTGGAATTCCCATTCCAGCAAGGAAGCCGTTATCACGGCAGTAGTCGGTTGTAACGCTCTTGTCGTTAAAGATGTCAAGAAGAGCAATTACTGCCTTCTTGCCATTTAACTTGTGAGCAGCCCATTGACCAATCATATTTCCGGCCTTGCAGTTATCAGTTGCATATGTAATGTCAACGATGCTTGCAGGATCGGTTGGTGTATCAAGTGCAATTACATATAGGCCAGCTTTACGGGCCTTAGTGATTGCAGAATAAACTCCTGGAGAGATTGGGGTAATCAAAATACCCGCATCTTTCTTCGAAATTGCGTTTTCGATTGCTGATACTTGTGCAGCATCATCAGTCTCGTCCTTACCAGCAGCAACGCTTAGGTTCATACCTAGAGACTTTGCCTTTGCCTTTGCACCCTTTGTCATTGCGATAAAGAATGGGTTTGTAAGGTTCTTAAGGATCAGTGAAACACCGACCTTCTTTGTAGCTGCTGTTGCTTGTGATGTTGGGCCTGCTGTTAATAGCAAGGCTGCGACACCAGCGAGAGCAATAGCTGTCATTGCGCGAGGCGTAAAGACTTTCTTCATATTTCCTCCTAGTAGAGATTTACGAGCAGAGACATTGTTTACTTTTTTGGGCCCTTATTCAAGTTATTTATGGAAAAAGTTCAATCGTTATCAAATCGTTACCATATTATTAGTCGCCAATTACGCTCAAAATAAGGAGATTTAAAAGGGGGTGCTAATTGGGGCCGGATAGGAGCTCGATCGGCCATCCCACGCTTCCAATAGGCTTACCCCGGACTGTAGACTTCAAAAAAATTTTTAATCAGAAAAAATTAATTAACTTGGGGTGAGGATCGAAATGAGCATTGGTCGCGAAGTAAGACTTAAAAGAATTTTTTCTAATCCAACCGGA
>JBAWYW010000023.1:0-8963 GCA_037143395.1 Actinomycetes bacterium
GACGACAAACTTTGCTAGTAAGGCGAGTAATTTTTGGAATACTTTTTATTGCATTAGCTGCAACAACAGGCGCAGTAATCACAGGAGTAATTACTACATCAATACTTTTAATTCCAACAACTGCATTTGCAATATATTTAATTAACGTCAGGCGCCAAGTTGTCGCAGCTCAGTTAAAGGTCAGAAGACTGCGGGCGCTTCAAACAATTACAACCACTGAAATTAATCTTGATCCAACTGTTCGTATTTCACTTGGCCATGAAATTCCTGAATCGTCTCCTGAACATTGGATACCACTTGCTGATAGACCTGACACAGCAGGCATAACGGTTATTCCAAAAGATCGCGCAGCAACACAGGGTGGTTGGTCACCCGTTGCAGTTCCTAAACCGACCTATGCAACCGCTCCAAAAGCTTTCACACCAAAGAGAATTATTGACCTTACTGTTCCTGGACACTGGAGCGCAGAACAAGAGCGTCAGCAAGTATTGGAAGTTGCTACAAGGGATGAACTCTTTGATCAAGAGCTTGCCGAGCAAGCGGCGCAACAACGGGATATCGCTTCCAACGAATAAGCCTCTAACAAAAAGTTAGATCCAAGAAGGCAGCCACATCATGCCTGACCAGTGGCTATAAGAAATAATTCCACCTGTGAAGAGTGGGAAGAAATATAGGAAATTTAAGACAATCAGGGCAATAAATCCATATGTCGCATAAGTGCGCACCTTAGGGATATGCCCATCCCCATCTGGCTCAAGAAACTTTGATAAAACAAAGACAATAATCAGAATTATGAATGGTTCAAAAGCGATTGCATAGAAGGTAAAAACTGTGCGCTTCTGCCAGGCAAACCAGGGCAAGTAACCTGCAGCAAGGCCAAGAAGTAGTAGTGCACTTGCGCGCTGTCTGCGAGTGATCCAGTAGCCAAACGTTATGGCAATTGCAATCACTCCTGCCCACCAGAGAAGAGGCGTTCCAAGTGCAAGAACTTCTTGTGAACATGCTTTTGCACCGCAACCAAGAGGTGTTTGATAGAAAAATGAAGTTGGCCTTCCCATCACAAGCCAACTCCACGGGTTTGCAGAATAGCCATGGGGAGTTACCAAATGTGTATGAAAGTAAAGAATCTCTGAGTGGTAATGCCACCAGGAGCGAATTGCACCTGGAATGAAATCAAAGAAACCACCGCTATGAGTCTTAGCCCAATTTCTGTCATACCCTGATGAGTGAGAAAACCAGCCGACCCAGCTTGCTATGTAAACAAAGGCGGGAAGAAGTGCGTATTGAGCAAAGCGCAAAGGCGCTCTCTCTTTTATTTGATTATTTTTGTAATCGACATAAAAAACATAGAGAAGGTATGCCGCTATGTAATAGATCCCATTCCACTTTGTTGCGGCGGCAAGGCCAAGTGAGATTCCGACAAGTGTATGTGCGCCCCTGAGGAGAAAGTAAAAGCTGAGCAAGATAAAAAACATTAAGAAAATGTCAAGGAGAGCAGTTCTAGACATGACAAGGTTTAAACCATCGCCGCTCATGAGAATTGCTGCTGTGAGACTTAAGAAGTAGTTATGAAATAACTCTTTTGCAACATAAAAAACAAGCACGATAGATGCTGTGCCAATAAGGGCGGCTGCAAGACGCCAACCAAACTCGTGATACCCCAGAAGTTTTATCCCTGCTGCGATCATCCACTTACCGATAGGTGGGTGAACAATAAATTGAGCAAGATGAGTCTTGGGATCTATTTCAACCCCATGCTGCATAAGTGAATTCGCATTTTGCGCGTAGTAGACCTCATCAAAGACAAAGCCCTTTGGGTACTGCAAGTGCCAGAGCCTAAAGATCAAAGCAACGAGAGCAAGGCCACCTACGGTTAAGCGCTCATGAAGTTTGGTCACTACCAAAGCCTAAAGCCTGCGAGAATTAGCCAATGCTCATACTCGCCTGCGCCCCCTTGGGAAATCCTGGTGATGCAACAACGCGCTTGCGTGAGGTCATTACAAGCGCAAAATTTATTGCAGCAGAAGATTCGAGAAAGCTCACTCGTCTGGCACATGACCTAGGAATCATTTACACAGGCAAAGTAATCTCATACTTTGAAGGAAATGAAAGCGAACGTTTAGATCAGCTGACAGAAATTTTAGAGTCAGGTGAAGATCTTCTTGTTATCACAGATGCTGGAGCGCCGGGAGTTAGTGATCCTGGGTATCGGCTAATAAGAGCAGCGATTGAAAAGAATATTGAGATAAAAGTTTTGCCAGGGCCATCTGCGCCTGTGACTGCGCTTCTCTTATCTGGAGCCCCTACAGATCGTTTCTGTTTTGAAGGTTTTACTCCTCGCACCTCTGGCACTCGCAAGGCATGGTTTGAAGATTTAGCAGAAGAAGAGCGCACAATAATCTTCTTTGAAGCTCCTCATCGATTAAAGGAATCACTTAGCGATGCTTGCGAAGTATTTGGATCAAACCGTATGGGCGCTATCTGCCGAGAGATGACAAAAACCTACGAAGAGACAATTCGAGGAACCTTAGGTGAACTACTTGCATGGAGTACTGACCGAGAGATTTTGGGTGAGATCACCATCGTTCTGCACGGCTTTGATGCCAGCACGAAGAGTTATAGCGGAGATGAATTGGTGAATTTGGTTCTAGAGCGAGAAAGTGCAGGGATGTCTCGCAAGGATGCGATAGGCATCGTCGCAAAGCAGTTGGATCTGCCTAAGCGCCAGGTATTTGATGCGCTGGTTGCTCATAAGAGTGCAGATAAGATCTGAGGATGAGTTCAGGAGCAGATTCCAAGGCGTTCTACTTAACGACGCCTATTTATTATGTGAATGATGCCCCTCACATCGGTCATGCCTATACAACTGTTGCAGGAGATGTTCTTACCCGCTGGCATAGACAGCGCGGAGAGGAAGTTTGGTTTCTCACAGGCACAGATGAGCATGGTGAAAAGGTATTAAATACAGCAAATGAAAATAATGTCTCACCCCAAGAGTGGTGTGACAAGCTTGTTGAAGATAAGTGGAAGCCGAACTGGCGCGCGTTAAATATTGCCAACGATGACTTTATTCGTACAACAGAACCTCGCCATATGGAGCGCGTGCAGAAGTTCATGCAACTGCTCAAAGATAACGGTCATATTTATGCAGGAAAATTCGAAGGACCTTACTGCGTAGGGTGTGAAGAATTTAAGTTACCTGGGGATCTAGATGATGGTAAGTGCAAAGTGCATGGCAAACCCGTCAAGATGCTCTCTGAAGATAACTGGTTCTTTAAGCTCAGCGCTTTCATTCCACAATTACTGAAGCACTACAAAGAGAACCCAGATGCCTGCCAACCAGAGAGTGCTCGTAATGAAGTTGTTGCCTTCCTTGAAGGTGGCGTGCGTGACCTTTCTATCTCTCGCTCAACATTTGACTGGGGCATTCCTGTTCCGTGGGATACCGATCAAGTTATATATGTTTGGTTTGACGCACTTCTCAACTATGCAACAGCAGTTGGTTTAGGCGATGATCCGACAAGTGAGGGTGGCAAGAAATTTGCAAAGACATGGCCTGCTGATGTGCATTTAGTAGGTAAAGATATTTTGCGCTTCCATGCCGTGATCTGGCCAGCAATGCTTATGGCAGCTGGCGTACCAGTTCCTCGAAAAGTGTTTGCTCATGGATGGCTCCTTGTTGGTGGAGAAAAGATGAGTAAATCAAAGCTCACTGGTATTGCCCCATCTGAAATCACCGACCACTTTGGCGTAGATGCATTCCGCTATTACTTCTTGCGCGCCATTCCATTTGGTAGCGATGGATCGTTCTCTTGGGAAGATATGTCAGCTCGCTACACATCCGAGCTAGCAAATGACTTTGGTAATTTAGCATCACGATTAATTGCAATGATTGAAAAGTACTGTGAGGGCGTTATCCCTGCAGTGGCAGAAGACCAAGGTCTTGCTGCGGCCTTAGCTTCGGCCTCTACTAAAGCTGATGAAGCAATATGCGCGCTAGATTTTCAGGGCGGAATTGGCTCAATTATGGAGTACTGCAAAAAAGTTAATGGATATGTGACTGAAAAAGAGCCATGGGCAATGGCAAAAGATCCTGCCAATACCGCAGAACTCAATAAAGTTTTATATAACACTGCAGAGAGTGTTCGCGCACTTGCTGTTTTGTTGCATCCAGTGATGCCTGAGACAACACAGACGTTGTGGGAAGCACTCGGTGCCCAAGCTTCTATGGGAGATATTGCCAAGCAAAAGATCTCATCTGTTGCGACATGGGGACAATTGCCTGCTGGCTCACGTGTCACAAAAGGTGCAGTCCTCTTTCCACGTTTGGAAGAAAAGTCAGAATAGATGGCTGATCGTCACACGTTAGATAAAGAACGTGCCGATGCACCTATCCCGGCGCCGCTTTCCCGCAGATGTATTGATGCCCATGCACATATGGAATTGGTTACAGAATCAGAGCCAGACTCCAAAGCGATCGCCGATCTATTGGAACTCTGCGCAAGTATCGGTGTTGATCGCATCATGCAAGTTGGTTATTCAGCAGAACAATCTGCATGGGGAGTTAAATGCGCGGAAAGCTTTCCTGGCAAAGTCTTAGCAGCTGTTGCCCTGCATCCCAATGAAGCACCAGTTGTTGATGACTTAGAAGCTGATTTAAAGATCATTGAAGAGCTCGCAAAACACCCTCGCGTGAGGGCAATTGGCGAAACAGGCTTAGATTTTTTCCGCACTGAACCTGCCTTACAAGACAGACAGCTCTATTCTTTTAAGAGGCATATTGCACTTGCTAAAGAAGTAAATAAAGCGCTTGTAATCCACGACCGTGATGCTCACAGAGCAGTGCTTGATACTTTGCTTGAAGTGGGCGCTCCTGCCACAACGATCTTTCACTGCTATTCAGGTGACGCGCAGATGGCAGTTGAATGTATTGACGCTGGTTATGTGCTCTCCTTTGCAGGAACTGTGACGTTTAAGAACGCCCCAGCTCTTCGTGAGGCAGTAAAACTAGTACCGCCACAACTACTACTCGTGGAGACCGATTCACCTTTTCTAGCTCCGATGCCCCATAGAGGGTTGCTTAATACACCAGCGCAGATTCCTAACATCATTCGCTTTATCGCAGATGTGAGAGATGAGAGCGTTGATTATCTTTGTGATGTTGTCACAGAGAACGCACTTCGAGTCTTTGGAAGCTTTGACTAGTGGCATCCCTACTAGGCGCAGCAGAGATACGCGAGATTGCTGAGCGCATCGGTGTGAAGCCCACAAAGAAATTAGGCCAGAACTTTGTTGTTGATGCTAATACCTGCCGAAGGATTGTTAAGGCAGCTGATGTCAGCAGTGATGATGTTGCTCTAGAAATTGGTCCAGGAATCGGCTCTTTAACCCTTGCGCTGCTTGAAGTAGCCAAAGAAGTTATTGCCATCGAAATTGATGACAGGCTTGCAGGTGAACTAGCAAACACTGCCGCAGCCCATGATTTTGATACAGCGCGCTTGCAGGTAATTAATGAAGATGCAATGACAACAGAGTCACTGCCAAAAGAACCCACAGTCCTAGTTGCAAATTTGCCCTATAACATTTCAGTTCCAGTGCTTCTACACTTTCTTGAAAAGTTTCCCTCTATCCAGCGCGGTGTTGTGATGGTGCAAAGTGAAGTGGCAGATCGTTTGGTAGCAAAGCCTGGTAGCAAGAATTACGGCTCTCCATCTGTGAAAGCAACATGGTGGGCCGATCTCTCCTCAGCTGGAACAGTTGGCCGCTCTATTTTTTGGCCAGTACCAAACGTTGATTCATCACTCGTGAAGTTCATCCGTCATGCGCCAGCAGGGGATGAAAAGGCAAGGTTTCAAACCTTTGCTGTGATCGACGCTGCTTTTGCCCAGCGCCGAAAGATGCTGCGAAGCGCTCTTGGTGAACTCTTTGATGGAAACGCTAGTGAATCAATTACTTCTGCTGGAATCGATCCCACAGTTCGCGGTGAAGTCTTACTTCTTGCTGACTTTATGAAGATTGCCAATACGCTAGCCATATGAAGCTCAATGGTGTTGTCGTGCGGGTGCCTGCAAAGGTAAACCTGCAGCTCTCCGTTGGCCCCCTGGGCGCAGATGGATTTCATGAGGTAACAACAGTTTTTCAAGCAATCTCACTTTACGACGATGTCACAGTGAAATTTGGCGAACCTGGAACAGGAATTGTTCTGACACTTTCTGGTCCAACTTCTGCCGGAGTTCCCGTTGATTCAACAAATTTGGCATACATGGCAGCCCAACTCATGATTGATAAACATGATTTGGATTCTGATCTTTTGATCCACATCAAAAAAGAGATTCCAGTTGCCGGAGGAATGGCTGGCGGTAGCGCCGACGCAGCAGGAGTAATTGTTGCTATGGATTCCTTATTTGAACTCGGGCTTTCTCGGGATGGAATGGAGAAGATTGCTGCTGAGCTCGGTAGTGATGTTCCATTCTCAATTACTGGCGGAATTGCAATTGGTCGAGGCCGCGGGGATGAGATCACTCCGGTGCTTGCTCGCGGAAGTTATCAGTGGGTGCTTGCTATGTCCGCTCAAGGACTATCTACTCAAGCTGTATATGCAGAGTCAGATCGATTGCGGACTGGATTAGATATTGCAAGGCCGCAGGTGAGTGATCAAATGCTTCAGGCACTTCGCGCAGGTGACGCCGTTGCACTAGGTCAAGCGCTCTCTAATGATTTGCAGCCAGCTGCATGTTCACTTCGACCTGCGCTTCGTTTAGCTCTTGATGTTGGAAATGATTACGGAGCTCTTGGAAGTATTGTCTCTGGATCTGGACCAACAGTTGCATTTTTGGTTGAAGATGATGAGAGAGCATTGGATTTAACAGTTGCACTCAGCGCAAGTGGCGTAGTCGCAGGGGTAATTCGCGCGGGCGGGCCTACGCATGGGGCGCGAGTTGTAGAAACACTCTGACATAAGGGACAATTCAGGTTCCGCCATTGTGTAGTGGCTAGCACATGGGCCTTTGAAGCCCAGGGTCCAGGATCGATACCTGGTGGCGGAGCAAATATCCGCCAGAGATGAAGGGGGTAGTAATGACACTAGATCTCGTCATTGTGCTCGCTGCTGGTGAAGGAACGCGGATGAAATCTTCCACACCAAAAGTTCTTCATAACATTGCAGGCCGCTCAATCATTGATCACGTACTAGGCGTAGTAGAACCACTTGGCGCCAAAGAGCTTCGCGTAGTTGTCGGCTCAGCGCGCGAGGCAGTTGAAGCGCATGTGAAGCACGTTGCTCCGAAAGCCACAACTGTTTTCCAATCAGAGCGCAATGGAACAGGCCACGCCGTTCAACTAGCCCTAGAAGGTGCGCCAGATAAAGGAAGCGTCTTAATCCTGGCTGGCGATACGCCACTTCTTCGCGCCGAAACTCTCAAAGAATTTATCGATGCGCATGCTGCTTATGAATCGCGTGCATCTGTGTTGACCGCAATCTTGCCTGATCCATTTGGCTATGGCCGGATCGTGCGCGCCGATAGCGGTGAGCTTGTGCATATCGTTGAAGAACGCGATGCAAGCGCAGAAGAAAAAGGCATTGATGAGATCAATACTGGCGTCTATCTCTTTGATATTGCCTCGCTCAAGAGCGCCATCACAGGACTCAAGAGCAGCAATGCTCAAGGCGAGCTCTATCTCACAGATGTCATCGCACTAATTAAAGGTGGCGGATCTGGTGTTGCTGGAATCTTGTCGAATGACTACACCGAGACTTTAGGTATTAACGATCGCTCTCAGCTTGCCGAATGCGCCGCAATCATGCGTGATCGCATCAATGATAGCTTCATGCGAGCAGGTGTCAGCATTATTGATCCCACAACAACATGGATTGATTTTGGTGTTGCCATCGATTCTGATGTGACGATCTTTCCAGGATGCGCTATTTCAGGTGCAACACATATTGCTAGCGGAGCGTTTATTGGCCCTCGCACCACTCTTCACAATGTGAAGGTCGGACAGAAGGCGAGCGTTCTTGAGTCTTGGGCAGCAGATTCAGAGATTGGCGACACATCTGTTGTTGGTCCATTTAGTTATCTGCGTCCCGGAAGCATCTTGGCTGCAAACACTAAGGTCGGCGCTTATGTTGAGACCAAGAATGTGAAGCTTGGTGAGGGTTCTAAGGTGCCACATCTGTCCTATGTGGGCGATGCAACGATCGGCACAGGAACTAACATCGGGGCCGCCACAATTTTTGTAAACTATGACGGTGTTGAAAAACATCACACCACTGTGGGAAATGATGTTCGTATTGGAAGTGACACCATGTTGGTAGCACCAGTCACCGTGGGTGACGGTGCATACACCGCGGCTGGCTCTGTTATTACCGAAGACGTGCCTGCCGGCTCCATCGGAGTTGCTAGGGCAAAGCAGAGAAATGTCCTAGGGTGGGTACTGAGAAAACGTAAAGGAACCTCTTCGGCCACATCGGCGGAAAAGGCCGGAGCACAAGACGTAAAGTCTGCGAAGGAGGAATAGCCAGTGAGCGAACTTCGACTGAGCTCTGAGAAGCGGTTAAGGATTTTTACAGGCCGCGGATATCCAGAACTCGCCGAAGATGTCGCTGCAGAACTTGGCATTCCAATCACACCAACATCAGCGTATGACTTTGCTAATGGTGAAATATTTGTTCGATTTGAAGAATCTGTTCGTGGTTCAGATGCATTCGTTATTCAAAGCCACGCCGCTCCCGTGAACAAGCAAATCATGGAGCAACTCATCATGGTTGATGCTCTCAAGCGCGCATCTGCTAAACGCATCACAGTAGTTGCACCTTTCTATGGTTATGCACGTCAAGATAAAAAGCACAGAGGACGCGAGCCAATCTCAGCTCGCCTTATGGCAGATCTCTTTAAGACAGCAGGTGCTGATCGTTTAATGGTTGTGGATCTTCACACCTCACAAATTCAAGGTTTCTTTGATGG
>JBAWYW010000024.1:0-8819 GCA_037143395.1 Actinomycetes bacterium
CTAAGAATTTGCATCGTTGTATCAATTTCATAAATGTTCTCAACGCCTTGAAGTAAAGCGGCCATACGCTCAAGGCCTAAACCAGTATCAATATTCTTTGCTGGCAACTCTCCAATAATTGGATAATCATCTTTTGTCCCGCCATCGGCACGAATGTTTTGCATGAAAACCAAGTTCCACACTTCAAGATAGCGATCTTCATCAGCAACGGGGCCACCTTCCTTGCCATAAGCAGGGCCTCGGTCATAATAAATTTCTGAGCAAGGACCGCACGGCCCTGCAACACCCATAGACCAGAAGTTATCGGCCATTCCCCTGCGCTGGATACGCTCCTCTGGAACGCCCACAACCTTGTGCCAAATATCTGCAGCTTCATCATCGTTATGGAAAACAGTTACCCAAAGCTTTTCTTCAGGAAAACCGTAACCACCATCAGCAACAGGTTTAGTGAGTAGATCCCAGGCTAAAGTGATTGCGCCTTCTTTGAAATAGTCTCCAAATGAAAAGTTTCCGCACATCTGGAAAAAAGATGCATGCCGAGTCGTTTTTCCAACTTCATCAATGTCTAATGTGCGCACACACTTTTGAACAGATGTTGCTCGAGTAAATGGTGGCTTCACTTCGCCCAGAAAATATGGCTTAAAAGGAACCATACCTGCATTTACTAAGAGAAGATTTGGATCATCCGCGATAAGAGAGGCGGAAGGAACAACCGTATGGGTTAACCCCTGTGGGTTGCCTGATTCAAAAAAGCGTAACCAGCGCGCTCTGATTTCAGCGGATTCCACCGGCTTACTCGTGCTCCCTTGAGGAATTATTTTTACGGTTTGGGATTAAGGAGACAAGTGAACCTAGGACTTTAAGCATGCCTGAATTCTTTTCAGTCAGCGTAGTGACCAGAGTATTGACCTTCTGGGTCATGTTCTCAGCAGTGGTGACAATGCGGTTAGCGCTGCTAACAGTCTTTTGTACCTCATCTATTAAACGAGACAGGCGAATGATTGTGTAGCCAATAGCAAGGGCAATAATCAGCAACGAACATGATGCGATTATTGTTGCAATTCCACCTGGGCCCATATCTCTAGCCTACCCGAACGAATTGCTAGGCGTGCTCGGAATTACTGTTTCTCAGGTACAAAATCTACGCCAGCTTCTTTACGTTGGGCTGGTGTTATTGGCGTAGGTGCCCCAGTGAGTGGGTCCCCTCCGCTAGCAGTCTTAGGAAACGCAATTACTTCACGGATTGATTCTGCGCCACTTAAGAGTGCGCAGAGGCGATCCATTCCTAGCGCAATTCCACCATGAGGAGGCGGTCCGTAATTAAATGCTTCTAGCAAAAAACCAAACTTACTTGTAGCTTCCTGTGGAGTAAGACCAATCACATCAAAAACCCGACTCTGCATCTTTCGATCATGAATACGAATTGACCCGCCCCCAATTTCATTTCCGTTCAAAACAATGTCATAGGCATAAGCCAATGCGTTCCCTGGATCCTTATCAAAACTCTCCGCGAATTCTGGCTTTGGACCAGTAAATGGGTGGTGAACAGCAGTCCAACCAGATTGTGGGTTTTCGCTATCCACTAATTCAAACATTGGTGCATCAACAATCCAGACAAATTCCCATGCCTTTTCATTAATCAGGTTGCAACGATGTCCGATCTCTAAACGCACTGCGCCCAATAATTGCTGAGAAGAACTCTTTCCACCCGCTGCAAAGAAGATTGCATCTCCTGGCTTTGCCCCACAATGCGCGGCAACTTTTGAGGCTTCCTCTTCTGAAAGATTTTTCGCAACAGGTCCAGCAAGAGTTCCATCAGTTTGAACCAGGATATAGGCAAGACCTTTTGCTCCACGAGCCTTTGCCCAATCTTGCCAAGCGTCTAACTCTCTTCGAGGTGAATCGGCGCCTCCAGGCATAACAATTGCGCCGACATAATCTGCTTGAAAGACGCGGAAAGTTGTTTGGGCGAAGAACCCTTTGCAATCAACAATCTCTTGACCAAAACGAAGATCCGGCTTATCTGAACCAAAGCGACGCATCGCTTCTAAATATGTCATACGAGGGATCGGCATCGGGATGTCATAGTTGACGATCTTCTTAAATACTTTTCCTAATATTTCCTCTGCAACCTTGAGAACATCCTCCTGGTCAACAAAAGACATTTCAATATCAAGTTGAGTAAATTCAGGTTGACGATCTGCTCTGAAATCTTCATCTCTAAAACATCTGGCAATCTGGTAATACCTCTCCATGCCAGCCACCATGAGAAGTTGCTTAAACAGTTGAGGAGATTGCGGCAGGGCATACCAGCTTCCTGGTTGCAGACGAACCGGCACTAGGAAATCTCGTGCACCTTCAGGTGTCGATCGTGTCAAATACGGTGTTTCAATCTCTAGAAAATCTAGGCTATCCATCACTGTACGAATGGTTGATGTCACTTGTGAGCGCATGCGAAGGTTGCGTGCTGGCTCTTCTCTGCGAAGATCAAGGTAGCGATACTTCAAACGCACTTCTTCGCTGATATTTGAAACTTCTCCGCTATCTACTGGGAATGGGAGAGCTGCTGCTTCACTCAAGACTTTAAGCTCTAGACAATCAACTTCAATTTCACCCGTAGGAATATTCGGGTTTTCATTTCCATCGGGGCGAACTCGCACTTTTCCAGTGATCAATACACACCACTCTGCACGCAAGGCTCCTGCAATCTCATCCTTGATTACTACTTGAACCGCGCCAGTTGAATCCCGCAGATCAATAAAGGCAACTCCCCCGTGATCTCGGCGTCTTGCAACCCAGCCCGCCAAAGTAACGGTGGTATCAGCATCCTTCTTAGAAAGGGTGCCTGCGCTATGCGTGCGTAGCATTTAAGAATGTTCTCCCAAATTCACAGTAAGTGAAATCAATTCGTTCGCCAAAGAGCTAAGAGTAACCGAAACGCTCTCTCCCGTTTTCATGTTTTTAAGTGCAACGCTCTTGCTCGCCACTTCATCTGCGCCAAGAACAATCGAGTACTTCGCGCCGCTCTTATCCGCCGCCTTCATTCCGCCCTTCAATGCTCGATCCCCAAAAGCGAGATCTACTGATAGACCACGGCTACGTAATTGCTCTGCTAGCACCAAAGCTTCATTTGCCGTGCCGAGTGGGACTATAAAAAGATCAATCTGCAAATCCTCAGGAAGTGAGAGACCCTCAGCTTCACAAGCGAGAAGTATGCGATCAACACCTAATCCATATCCAATTCCTGAAAGCTCAGAACCACCAAGGGCAGCCATTAACCCGTCATAGCGACCACCGCCACCGATTCCAGATTGCGCGCCAAGTCCCTCATGCACAAATTCAAAAGCGGTTCCTGTGTAGTAATCCAAACCTCGCACCATGCGATTGTTAACTACAAACTTCACACCGAGTGAGGTAAGTAATGCCTTCACTGCTTCAAAATCTGCAGAACTCTCTGGGGTGAGAAAATCCATTAGGACGGGCGCTTTTACTAGGGCCCTTCTAATTTCATCTCTCTTGTCATCAAAAAGACGCAATGGGTTGATCTCGGCACGTGCCTTTGTCTCCTCATCAAGTGAGATTCCTGAAATAAAGGTACGCAGTTCTTTTAAGTAAGCAGAACGGGTCTTTCCATCTCCCAGTGAAGTGATTTCAAGTCTGTAGTTCTTTAGTCCCAGCTCTTTGAGTCCACGATCAGCAATCGCAATAACTTCCGCATCAATTAATGGGTCAGAAATTCCGATCGCTTCAATACCTACCTGATAGAACTGGCGATACCTACCTGCTTGAGGGCGCTCAGCGCGGAAGAATGCTCCCGAATAAAAAACTTTAACCGGCAATTGACCACGATCAAGATTATGCTCAATGACAGCTCTGACAACACCCGCTGTTCCCTCTGGACGCAGGGTAATTGAACGGCCACCCCTATCTTCAAATGTATACATTTCTTTGCGAACGACATCAGTTGATTCACCGACACCGCGTGTAAAAAGCTCTGTATCTTCAAATACCGGAAGCTCAATCAGCGCATAACCAGCTGTGCGGGCTGTTTCGACCAAAGTAGATCTTACGAATTCAAAATGTGCAGAGCGAGGGGGCACGTATTCGCTGACGCCTTTTGGCGCTTGGAATTTACTCACTCTCTTCTTCCCTTCAAAAAATCATCCTGCAGGTAAGGGTTGTTCTTACGCTCGTGCCCAATTGTAGTTTCTCTGCCATGCCCAGGAAGGACTTTTAAGTGGTCCCCGAGAGGAAGAACTACGTTTTGAAGTGATTTCTTCATATCTTCAGCGGAGCCAAGCAGTAGATCGGTGCGACCTATGGAATTGGCGAAAAGAACATCTCCTGAGATGAGGTACTCATCATCAACGCTAAACATTGTCGAGCCTGGCGTGTGGCCAGGGGCATGGTGGGCCTTAATCTTCATTCCAAGGAGGGAAAATTCCTCTCCATGTTTTAGTTCCTTCACATCGTGTGGCTCTTTGAATTCTTTTACACCAAGTTCATGGAGAAGAGTCCTAATTCCGCCATCAGCTGCAAGAAGCTTAAATGGATCGGCAAGAAATGCACGGTCCTTTGTGTGCACATAAGTAGCAACCTGATATTTGTCATCAAATGGCTGCACAGAGAATGTATGGTCCAGATGTCCATGAGTAACGATTGTTGCTATTGGTTTTAAATTGTGTTTTTCCAATACATCACTTATCTGGCCCACCATATTGGGGACACAGATTCCAGGGTCAACGATGAAGCATTCTGAATTCTTGGCAGGAGCAAATATCCAGCAGTTCGTTCCGAAGTATTCGGCGGGAATTACCTCAAGAATCACCCCTATTCACAACCTTCCACGCTCGCATGGCCAACGGGCACTTTTACCTTGGCAGGCTTTAAGGGTACCTTTAAGGCACCGAACCTTGGGTGTGTGACCCGCTTACGCGGGAAACAACTCGATACATGCCGATATAACGAAGATCAAAATTTTTGATCAACGCGCAACCGAAGGAGATTAATAATGGACAACGTGGATAATTTGAATAATCAAGAAAACATTCTTGTTCCCCACACCCCCTCACCAGCATCAGCACTCCTTGGGGATCCATCAAAATTCGGTCGCGTTGGCGATGATGGCATTGTTTATGTCATCACTCCAGAAGGTGAAAAGGCTGTTGGTTCATATCCCGGCAAAACTCACTCAGAGGCTCTCGCATACTTTGTCCGCAAATTTGAAGCGCTCGCATCAGAGGTGGCACTACTAGGTGCTCGAATTAAGAGTGGCGCAATGGTTCCATCAGATGCTGCCGCTGCGGTTTCAAAGCTTCGCGAACAACTCACTTCTCTTAACGGCGTTGGAGATTTGGTTGCCTTAGCTCATTCGATTGAGCAAATACCCACACTCATCGACGAACATCGCAGTGCCTACGAGGCACGCAAAGAGGCAGAAAAGGCCGTCAAGGAAGCAAAGCGTGCTCAAGCACAAGTTGTTAAGGAAAAGATCGTTGCAGAGGCTGAAACGCATGCCCTGTCGGAAAATTGGAAGTTCACTGGGGATCGCCTCAAAGTTCTCCTTGATGAGTGGAAAGCTGCTGCTCGCCTAGATAAGAAGACTGACGCTGAGCTATGGAAGCGCTTTTCATCATCACGCAACAAATTTGATAAGCGTCGTCGAACTCACTTTGCTCAACTTGAAACACAGAGCGCTGCAGTTGCTCAGACAAAAGCTCAAATCATTGAAGAAGCAAAGTCCCTTGCCAACTCAAAAGATTGGCTGGCTACAGCCAACCGCTTTAAAGAGCTTATGAACGCGTGGAAGGCTGCTGGACGCGGCAAGAAGAACGTTGATACAAAACTCTGGGAAGAATTCAAAACAGCCCAAGACACATTCTTCGCGGCAAAGAAGGCTGATCTTGAAAAGCGCCAGGGAACTATGGCAACTAACCTTGCTAAACGCGAGGCTCTCCTTCCAGAATTTGAGGCCCTTCTTCCTGTTACAAATGTTAAGGATGCCCGTAAGAAGTTCCGTGATCTGATGGATCAATGGGAGCGCATCGGCATGACGGAGCGCAATAAGCGTGCAACCTTCGACGCAAAAATTGCAAAAATCCAAGCCGAGATTGATGAGCTCCACCAACAAGAATCACGTAAGAGTGATCCAACCGCAATTGCTCATGCAAATTCCGTTGTTCAAGGTTTACTTGATGCGATCGAGAGTTATGAGAAGCAAGCTGCAAAAGCAGAGGCAGCAGGAAATGCAGCTAAGGCCATGGTTGCCCGAGAGGCAGCTGCTGCTCGCCGCGGCTGGTTAGAAGAAGCACAAAAGGGACTTTCAGAGTTTAAGAAACCTTAAGCACTAATTGTTTGTGATTCGATAGACGTCATAAACGCCTTCAACGCTTCGAACTGCTGAAAGAACCGCGTCTAGATGTAACGCATCTGCCATTTCGAAGGTAAAACGAGATATAGCCGTACGGTCCTTTGAAGTACTCACGGCCGCGTTCAAAATGTTCACATGCTGATCTGAAAGATTTCTTGTGAGGTCTGAAAGTAGCCCCGCTCTATCAAGCGCCTCTACTTGGATATTTACAAGAAATAAGGTCTTCGCTGTGACATTCCACTTCACTTTCACAATGCGATCACCTTGGGTCAGTTTCAAATCGCTCACGTTGATGCAATCAATGCGATGCACACTCACGCCACTTCCCTTTGTCACAAAACCAGTAATTTCGTCCCCTGGAACTGGCGTGCAGCATCTGGCCAATTTAACAAGAACGGAATCAACCCCCTCTACATCTACACCTGAGGTGCTGCGTCCACCTGATGGTCTATGAAAATCAGGAAGAACATGGTCTTCATGCTCTTCTTCAGGAGCGAGTGTGGCTGCAAGCTTTTCAATCACTGAGGCAGATGAGACATGTCCATTACCAACGGCGGCATATAAGGATTCAATATCATCAAAGTGAAGATCATGCGCCAATTCCAAAATAGCCTGTCCGGCGAATATCTTCTGAAGCGGTAAACCCAGTTTGCGCATCTGGCGCGCTATAGATTCTTGGCCTGCTTCCACCGCTTCTTCTTTTCTCTCTTTAGAAAACCAAGCCTTAATCTTTGATCGCGCTCTAGGTGATTTAACAAAGTTGAGCCAATCTCGGCTTGGGGCCGCATTTGGGCTTTTGTTAGTGACGACTTCAACGACATCACCATTGCTCAGCGCTGATTCCAAGGGAACAAGCTTTCCATTCACTTTTGCCCCAACACAACGCTCCCCTACTTGCGTATGAACTGCGTATGCAAAATCCACAGGAGTAGAACCTGCAGGAAGTGCGATGACGCTTCCCTTTGGGGTAAAGACAAATACTTCAGGTGTGCGTAGGTCATAACGCAAAGTGTCAAGGAAGTCCCCGACATCTTCTGTTTCTTGCTGCCACTCATGTAACTGCTTTAGCCACATAACTCCAGGATCGTTATCTGCTGACTGTTTGCCCTTGGCTTTGTATTTCCAGTGAGCTGCGATACCAAATTCAGCGCGAGCATGCATGTCTGAAGTTCTGATCTGAATTTCCACAGCCTTACCGGTTGGGCCAATTACCGTAGTGTGAAGTGATTGATACAAATTGAACTTGGGCATTGCTATGTAATCTTTAAACCTTCCTGGCACTGGACTCCACCTTGCATGGATAGCGCCCAGCACTCCATAACAATCACGAACATCATCAACAATTACTCGAACACCGACCAGATCATAAATCTCGTTAAATTCTCGACCTCTCACAATCATCTTCTGGAAGACGGAGTAAAGATGCTTCTGTCGGGCCTTCACGGTGGCTTTAATTCCATCCGCCTCAAGATCTTTGCGGATGAGCTTTGTTACCTCATCTGAGAACTTGTCACGAAGTGGCGCGCGCTCAGCCACCAGACGCTCGATCTCTTCATACTTTTTTGGCTCCAAAACCTTAAAAGATAAATCTTCCAACTCCCACTTCATCGCATTCATTCCAAGCCTGTGGGCAAGTGGAGCATAAATATCAATCGTCTCGCGGGCTTTCCTTGCTGCGCTTTCTGGTTCAACATACTGCCAAGTTCTCGCGTTATGTAGGCGATCAGCCAATTTGATGACAAGCACTCGTATGTCCTTTGACATAGCGACAACCATTTTACGAAGAGTCTCTGCCTCAGCTGTTGGGCCGTAAGTAAGCTTGTCGAGTTTTGTTACACCATCGACAAGTTGCGCAACCTCTTTGCCAAATTCGCTTTGAATAGTTTTGAGTGAGTAACCAGTATCTTCAACCGTGTCATGGAGAAGCGCGGCAGAGATGGTTGCTTGATCCATCCCAAGATCTGCCAAGATTTGTGCAACGGCTACTGGGTGAGTGATATATGGCTCGCCAGATTTACGAAACTGACCTTCATGAGCGTTTGATGCTGCTACAAATGCGCGCTCTAACTCAACCTCTTTATATTCAGGAAGGCTTTCTGAAAGAGTTTTAGCAAGCGGGCTCAGCAGCGAATTCATCGAACTCACTCCCTTCCCTTGTCATGCTTAATTATCTACGGCGAGAACGACGCTTTGGTTGATTACGTGGGCCTCGCTCATGTCCATCTTTAGAGTGAGTAGAGGTAACGATCCCGGTGTAATCCTTTTCGGCTTCATCGGATTGAACGCCTGGAGTTCCAACTGGAGATACTCCGCGCTGTGCAACGCGCTTACTAAGGGCCTTCATTGCAGGTTCGCGTTCGCGCAACGTCGCCAAAATTGGAGTTGCGACGAAGATTGAAGAATATGTACCCGTTGTTAAACCAATAAAGAGTGCAAGAGAGAGATCTTT
>JBAWYW010000025.1:0-8604 GCA_037143395.1 Actinomycetes bacterium
GCAGATCTTGGCGCGCGAACACTCCTCTCCCCTGCTGAGCTTCCTATCGGTGTCATCACCGCATTTGTTGGCGCTCCGTTCTTTTTATTTGTTCTTCGAAATCGCAGAAAGGAAGGATCATGAGCGATCTCATCCAAGTAACTGATCTCACCGTTCGATATGGAGATCAGACCATTCTCGACGACATCAACGTGAGCATTTCTCATGGGAGTTGGACATGTTTAGTTGGCCCAAACGGAGCCGGTAAGACAACATTTCTTAAATCACTCCTTGGAATGACGGCTTACTCAGGATCTATTGAAGATAGAGGTAAAGAAGTATTTAAGAACCACCAACGAAATGTTGCCTTTGTTCCGCAAAATCCACAGATCCCACAAGGGATGAGTGTTGCCGAGTATGTAATGCTCGGGCGATCAAAGAAAGATGGTTGGGGAAATGAAAGTGCCAAGAGCCGATCATTTATTCATGAAGTTCTAGTCCAAACGCATCTCTACGGGCTGCAAGGCAATCTTGTTTCACATTTATCAGGCGGTGAGATGCAGCGGGCTCTTATTGCCCGAGCCCTTGCCCAAGAGCCAGAACTAATTCTTTTAGATGAGCCCACAAGTGCACTTGATCTGCATCATCAAATTGCTGTTCTCAATAATATTGAATTGCTCAAGGAGCGAGGCGTAACAATCATTTCAACGATGCATGACATCACTTTGGCTGCAATGTATGCGACTCAAATTGTGGTTATGCACCAAGGAAAAGTCTTGCTTTCAGGTTTAGCTGCAGATGTCATCCACTCACCAGAATTAAAGAACGCATTCGATAACAGAATCTCGGTTTATACCCTTGAGAGTGGTCGCCCAGTTATTGTTGCCAGTAAGGACGAAGTCCTTTAGCGAACGTGGCTTGGCACAAAAGGTGGCTTTGTAACAAGTACATCACTTGTTCTGCCACGCACATCAATTTTTAAAGCTGAGCCAACAGCAATATCTGGCTTTATCAACGCCAAACCAATTCCCGCTTTAAGTGTTGGGGAGAATGTTCCGGATGTAATAATTCCAACTACCTGATCATTGCCATCAAGTACATTCATACCAGCTCGTGGGATACCGCGATCTTGGCTCAAAAGTCCTCTAAGAATCCGGCCAACACCTTTTTCTTTCTCGCCAACTAATGCATTTTTTCCATGAAATTCACTCTTACTCAGCGCAACAGCCCAACCAGCGCTTGCTTGCAGAGGTGAGATTTCAAGAGATAGTTCATGTCCATGCAATGGATAGCCCATCTCCGTGCGAAGAGTATCTCTGGAACCTAACCCACAGACGCGTCCATCAAATTTACCTAGGGCTTGGAACATGTATTCCCAGAGTTCAGTTGCGCTCTTCCACGCAGGAAGAAGCTCATATCCAAACTCACCGGTATAGCCAGTCCTGCAAATAATCACTTTTCCTAAGGCCTCTTTACCCGCAATTGTGATCTCGGTAAAGGCCATGTAATCCAAATCAACTTCAATTCCTAATTCCTTCAGGAACGCAGCGCTCTTTGGCCCCTGAACTGCAAGAACTCCGTAACTCTTATGGGCATTTGTAATTTCAAGACCTTGATCATTAGCCGCCACAAGTACGTCATATACAGAGGCACAGTTAGCGGCATTGGGGATTAGAAAGAGGTGATCTTCGCTATATCGATAGACGATGAGATCATCAATCACGCCGCCACTCTCATCACATAGCAAGTTGTATTGGGCGTTTGCATTGCCAATCTTATTCAGATCATTTGTAATAATTTTGTTAAGGAATGCAAGTGCGCCTTCACCTTTTATTTCAATTTTTCCAAGGTGTGAGACATCAAATATTCCAACGCTGGTTCGAACTGCTGTGTGTTCTGCGATCACTCCACCGGCTGAGAGCGCTCCAATTTCTTTGCCATACTCAATTGGCATCTGCCAGCCACCAAAATCTGCCATCTTCGCTCCGGCATTGATATGCCACTTATAGAGGGGTGACTCCAAGGCTGCGTTCTCCATAGACCGAACTTATCTCAACTTCACATTTCTAGCCCCCTAGTGAGAGGATTCTCGAATGACCGCCTTGAAGACTAGCGATAAGACAAATAGCGAAATTCTGGTACTCGGGGTAGCAAAGAAATCAGGCAAGTTAGTGATCGAATCTGGCGCCGCCAATATCGACACAAAAGCCCTTCTGGGAATTCTGACGGACCTTGGAGCCACAGGAAAAGCTGACGAAGTAACAAAAGTTCCTGTCTCACACCCTCGTCTTATTTATTTTGTGGGACTAGGTGAAAGCACAGGCAGTACTTACGCCCACGAAACGCTTCGCCGAGCAGCTGGCGCTGCAAGTCGTGAGTTAGGTGGAACTGCTCACGCTGATTTCGCTCTCCCGCATTCAAGTAGCGCTGAGTTTGCAGCAATTGCTGAAGGCATCACGTTGGGTGCTTATAACTTCACAGAGTTCCGCGGATCAACCAAAGCTGAGCAAAAAGTCCCCCTAAAAAGTGCAACCTTGATTTCAAAGTTAGGTGCATCGGTCGCAATTAAGAACGCTTTAAGTCGTGCTGAAATTATCGCCGAGTACACGCATTTGGCCAGGGACCTTATTAATACTCCCCCAAGCCATCTGACTCCCGCATCATTTTGTGATCGCATCAAAAAGATTGCCTCCGGCAAGGGAGTAAAGATTGAAATTTTAAATGAAAGTCAATTGCGCTCTAAGGGCTACGGTGGAATCACCTCAGTAGGACAAGGATCAGCAAACCCTCCACGCCTATTACATATCTCTTACTCCCCTGCAAAGGCTAAGAAGCGTTACGCCCTTGTTGGCAAAGGAATCACCTTTGACTCTGGCGGATATGCACTCAAGCCAGCAAACGGCATGGAAGATATGAAATCAGATATGAGCGGGGCCGCTGCAGTTATTGCCGCAACTTTAGCGATTGTTGAACTTAAATTACCGATTGCAATTGATGCCTATGCTTGTTTAGCTGAAAACATGATCAGCGATAATGCAACAAGACCAAGTGATGTCATCACAATTTATGGCGGCAAGACCGTTGAAGTGCTCAACCCTGATGCTGAAGGTCGCCTTGTCTTGGCAGATGGTTTAGTTCGAGCAGCCGAAGATGCCAAACGTCATGGCCAGCTAGATGGAATCATTGACGTAGCAACTTTGACTGGCGCACAGGTTGTTGCCCTTGGTACTCGGACAAGTGCCGTAATGACTAATAACGAAAAATTGAAAGATCAATTCTTGAAAGCCGCAGAGATTTCTGGTGAAGCATTCTGGCCAATGCCACTTCCTGAAGAGCTTCGGGCATCTCTTGATTCCCCAACGGCTGATATCGCAAACATTGGTGATCGTTTTGGTGGCATGTTGGTTGCAGGTCTTTTCTTGCGCGAATTTGTTTCACCTGATCAACCATGGGTGCATCTTGATATTGCAGGACCCGCCTATAACACCGCAGCGGCCCACGGCTATACAACGGTCGGCGGCACCGGAATCGCTCTTCGCTCTCTGGTCACCTTGGCCGAGTTAGCCGCATCACAGCAATAGGCACGAGCAACCGCAGGTTTAGCGCCGCCAAATTAGTGGCAGGATTAGACCCGCACAACTGAATTGAGAGGCGAGAGATTTGAACGACTTTGATCTAGTCATCCTTGGCGCTGGTAGCGGTGGTTATGCAGCAGCCCTTCGCGGAGCACAGCTTGGACTTTCCGTTGCGCTCATCGAGAAAGAAAAAGTTGGCGGAACATGTCTTCATAAGGGTTGTATCCCAACCAAAGCCCTTCTTCATGCAGGTGAGATTGCAGATAACACCAAGCACGCTGCTGAATTCGGAGTAAAAGCCCAATTCATTTCTATGGATATGTTGGCAGTCAATGCCTATAAAGATGGTGTCATTTCAAAACTCCATAAAGGTTTGCAGGGACTCGTGAAGTCTCGCAATATTAATTTTGTTGAAGGACACGGAAAACTCGTTGGTAAGAATCAAGTTGAAGTTAACGGAACTGTCTACACCGGTAAGAACATCATCTTGGCTACTGGGTCTTATCCAAAAACCCTTCCTGGTCTTGAGATCGACGGCAAACAGATCGTGACAAGCGAAGAGGCAATGTCTTTTGATTATGTACCAAAATCGGTCATCGTTCTTGGTGGCGGAGTCATCGGTTGCGAATTCGCATCGGTCTGGAATTCATTTGGTTCAGAGGTAACGATTATCGAAGGTTTACCTCGCCTTGTGGCGCTAGAAGATGAATCATCAAGTAAGCAACTAGAGCGTGCCTTCCGCAAGCGTGGAATCAACTTTGAAGTAGGAGTGAAGTTTGCTTCAGCTACTAAAGATAAAAAAGGCGTCACTATTACTTTGGAAAATGGAGCCAAGCACACAGCCGATGTACTTCTCGTTGCTGTTGGCCGTGGCCCAGTTTCAGCAAATCTTGGCTATGAAGAACAAGGCATCACTATGGATCGTGGTTACGTGATGGTTGATGAGAAGTGTCGTACAAATGTTCCAGGAATCTGGGCAGTCGGAGATCTCATCCCAACACTTCAACTTGCTCACGTTGGTTTCGCTGAAGGCATCTTGGTTGCCGAAGAAATTGCAGGTTTAAACCCTCGCGCAATCAACTATGACGGTGTTCCACGCGTTACCTATTCAGAACCTGAAGTTGCTTCCGTTGGTCTCACAACTGCGGTTGCTAAAGAGCGCGGGTATGACGTTGTTGAACTCAGTTATGACCTTGCTGGAAATGGAAAAGCAAACATTCTTAAGACCGCTGGTTCGATCAAGCTTGTTGCCCAAAAGAATGGTCCCGTCCTTGGAGTCCACATGGTTGGCTCACGCGTAGGAGAACTACTCGCCGAAGGACAGCTCATTTACAACTGGGAAGCAGACGCAAATGATGTTGCATCACTCATTCATGCCCACCCAACTCTCTCAGAGGCCATGGGTGAGGCACACTTAGCACTTGCCGGTAAACCACTTCACGCCCACGGGTAACTAGGAGAACACGTCATGACCTTTTCAGTAACAATGCCTGCTCTCGGTGAGAGCGTCACAGAAGGCACGGTCACTCGTTGGCTTAAAAATGAAGGCGACCACGTAAACGTTGATGAACCGCTCCTTGAAGTTTCTACCGACAAAGTTGATACAGAGATTCCTTCACCAGTTTCAGGAACTCTCACAAAGATTGTTGTGCCAGTTGATTCAACTGTTGCAGTCGGCGCAGAACTTGCAGTTATTGCAGATGGAGCATCTGCTCCCGCAACAACTCCTGCTCCTGCAGCTCCCGTAGCGGCTGCTCCAACACCACCACCTGTTGCTCCAACTCCACCACCTGTCGCAGCTCCAGTTGTTGCCGCGCCAGTTGCGGCGCCATCATCTTCTGCAGGAGTTGTTGTCACAATGCCTGCTCTAGGAGAGTCTGTAACAGAAGGAACTGTTACACGTTGGCTTAAGAGCGTTGGCGACACTATTAATGTCGATGAACCACTTCTTGAAGTTTCTACCGACAAAGTTGATACAGAAATTCCTTCACCAGTATCTGGAACTATTCTTGCAATTGATGTGCCAGTTGATTCAACTGTTGCAGTCGGCGCTCGTCTTGCATTAATTGGAAGTGCTAACGCAGCTCCTGTTGCAGCACCGGTAGCTCCAACTCCCCCACCCGTTGCAGCTCCTGTTCAAGCCGCTCCTGTTCAAGCTGCGCCAGTGCAATCAGCGCCTGCGCCAGTTACTGCGGCCCCAGTTGCAGCAGCAAGACCTGCAGCGACACTTGATGATTCATATGTCACCCCAATTGTTCGAAAGCTTGCCCAGGAATTAGGCGTTGATCTAAGTCGGGTTAAGGGATCAGGCGTTGGCGGACGTATTCGCAAAGAAGACGTGCAAGCGGCTTCAAAGCCAGTAGCGCAATCGTCATCTCCAGTAAGCGCTCCAACAACCGGCCAATCAAAGCCTGCAACTCCCGTTGCTATCTCTCCTCTTCGCGGAACAACCGTGACTATGTCACGTCTTCGCAAAGTTATTGCTGCTCGCATGGTCGAGTCACTTCAGACAAGCGCTCAACTCACAACTGTTATTGAAGTAGATGTCACAAAGATTGCTCGTTTGCGCGATCAAGCGAAGGCATCATTTGCTGAGCGTGAGGGAGTCAACCTGACTTTCTTGCCATTCTTCTCAGTTGCAGTCTGTGAAGCACTTAAGCAACACCCAGTATTAAATGCATCAGTAGAGGGCGATCAAGTTACTTATCACGGCGCAGAACACCTTGGTGTTGCAGTTGATACAGAGCGTGGTCTTCTTGTTCCAGTGATTCGTGACGCTGGAGATCTCAATATGGGTGGGGTTGCTCGCCGTATTGTTGATGTCGCTGCTCGCACACGCGATAACAAGATCAGCCCAGATGAACTTGGTGGCGGAACATTCACCATTACAAACACAGGTTCGCGTGGCGCACTCTTTGATACACCAATCATCAACCAACCACAGGTAGCAATTCTTGGAATTGGATCGATTGTTAAGAGGCCAATGGTGATGAAGGGAACAGATGGCGGAGAAACTATCGCTGTTCGTTCAATGGTCTATTTAGCCCTCTCATACGATCATAGAATCGTTGATGGCGCAGATGCTGCCCGCTTCCTCGTTACTCTTAAAGAGCGACTAGAAGAAGGTCGCTTTGAATCTGATCTAGGTCTCTAACTTTCATGCCAGCAAAGCGCATTGCAGTAACAGGCTCTTCGGGGCTCATTGGTAGCGCGCTGGTTGGTCATCTCAAAGAACAAGGTTATGAAGTTCAACGTTTAGTCCGCCGCAAAGCAACAACAAGTGAGGAAATCTCATGGGATCCAGCAGCAGGAACTGTTGATCTTGATGCACTTGAAGGTGTCTACGGAGTTATCCATCTAGCGGGAGCTGGAGTTGGAGATAAGCGTTGGACAAAAAGCTATCGCGCAACAATTTTGAATTCTCGTTTACTTGGAACAACAGCAATTGCACATGCTGTTGAAAAGGTAAAGCCCTCCGTATTTATCTCCGCAAGTGCCATTGGCTATTACGGTGAGACAGGCAATCGCGCAGTAACTGAAACCGACCGCGTAGGCGATGACTTTTTAGCAACTGTCTGCCGCGAATGGGAAGCAGCAGCTGACCTTGCGGGAAGCGTACGCACAGTAAAGATCCGTACAGGTTTAGTTTTGGATCCAGTTGGTGGGGCCCTTGGAAGAATGCTTCCGCTCTTTCGTTTAGGCGTTGGTGGAAAGCTTGGTTCTGGAAAGCAGTGGTGGTCTTGGATCACTTTGCATGATGAAATTAATGCGATTACACATCTACTTAATTCTTCAATTTCAGGTCCCGTAAATTTGACCTCTCCATTTCCTGTAACAAACCAAGAGTTCACTGGAACACTTGCACGCTCTCTTCACCGACCAGCGCTCTTTCCGGTTCCTGGTTTTGCACTCAAGGTTGCACTCGGTGGCTTTTCAACAGAGATTCTCGGATCAAAGAAGGTCTTGCCTTCAGTACTCAGTGAAGATGGCTTTGCCTTTGATTACCCACATCTAACCGGAGCACTTGCTGCGCTCTGCGAGACAGAGACGAAGTAAACAGAAATGACAACTCTTCTTACACAAAGCACGATTACTACCCAGCACCTGGGTTTAGTCGATTACATGAATACATGGAATTATCAACGCGAGCTTGTTGACGCTATTGCAGAAGGAAGCAAACCAAACACTCTGCTTCTACTTGAACACCCCTCTGTCTATACAGCAGGACGGATGACAAAGATTGATGAGCGTCCAGTCGATGGAACTCCTGTTATTGATGTAGATCGTGGCGGAAAAATTACCTGGCACGGAGAAGGCCAACTTGTTGGCTATCCAATTGTGAAACTTAAGAATAGAAATGAAGTTGTGGGTTTTGTTCGCGAAATCGAAAGCGCTCTCATCGAGGTTTGTAGTGAATTTGGAATTGCAACAGAACGCATTTGTGAAAGATCTGGTGTCTGGATCAAAGACGTCAAAGGCGATCGCAAGATTGCTGCAATTGGTGTGCGCGTCTCAAAAGGTGTCACGATGCACGGCTTTGCTCTCAACGTTAACCCAGATATGAGCGCATTTTCTAAGATCGTTCCTTGCGGAATCGCTGATGCCGATGTCACTTCCATGTCCAAAGAGCTTGGTAGACAGATCAACATCGCCGAAGTTTCCTCGACAGTTGAAAAAAGAGTTCTTGAAGCACTAGGACGGGTGATCTAATGACACTTGCTCCTGAAGGTCGCCGCCTACTTCGCATTGAAGCACGTAATGCTGCTGTGCCAATTGAACGTAAGCCAGAGTGGATTAAAACTCGCGCCAATATGGGCCCGGAATACACAAAGCTTCGATCACTTGTCGTAAGTGAAGGCTTACACACTGTCTGCCAAGAAGCGGCATGTCCAAACATCTTTGAGTGCTGGGAAGACCGCGAAGCGACATTCCTTATTGGCGGAGAGCGCTGCACCAGACGATGCGATTTTTGCAATATTGATACAGGTAAGCCAGAAGAGCTTGATCGTGATGAACCAAGGCGCGTTGCAGAATCAGTAAAGAGCATGGA
>JBAWYW010000026.1:0-8247 GCA_037143395.1 Actinomycetes bacterium
GCTCGGAAATCAAAACCTTTTCCAAGGCTTCGAATTCTTCAACACACTTACCTGAACCTTCAGCAACAGCTTGAAGTGGGCGCTCACAGATATGTACTGGCATTCCAGTTTCATGGCGCAAACGCTCATCTAGTCCGCGAAGTAGTGCTCCGCCACCAGTAAGAACTATTCCTCGGTCCATCAAGTCACTTGCAAGCTCGGGAGGTGTCTTATCTAATGTGCTTTTGATGGCGTTGATGATCTGATTAACAGGCTCATCTAGCGCCTTACGAATATCTTCAGCAGATACCAAAATTGTCTTTGGAAGACCTGTTGCAAGATCACGACCACGTATTTCAGCATCTGGCTCATTAGGCAGGCGATAAGCAGAACCAATAGCCATCTTAATTTCTTCAGCTGTGCGCTCACCCAGCAATAGTGAAAATTCACGCTTTACCCAGTCAATGATTGCTTGATCTAATTCATCGCCGCCGACGCGAATAGAAAGAGCGGTAACAATTCCTCCAAGGGAAATAACAGCAACTTCAGTCGTTCCTCCACCAATGTCAACGACCATGTTTCCTGTTGGCTCGTGGATCGGAAGGCCGGCGCCGATTGCAGCAGCCATTGGTTCTTCAATGATGTAAACCTTACGTGCGCCAGCTGCATACCCTGCATCTTTAACAGCACGCTGTTCAACGCCTGTAATTCCTGAAGGAACACAAACAACAATACGAGGCTTTGCAAGATAACGACGGCGATGAACTTTTTGAATAAAGTAGCGAAGCATGCGCTCTGTTGTATCAAAGTCAGCGATCACACCATCTTTAAGAGGACGAATCGCAACAATGTTTCCAGGAGTACGGCCAATCATGCGCTTGGCTTCAATACCAACGGCAAGAATCGCTCCAGTGTCTTGATTAACTGCGACTACTGATGGCTCATTAAGAACAATACCGCGACCTCTTACATAGACAAGAGTATTAGCGGTTCCTAAATCAACAGCCATGTCTCGTCCGATAAACGACATGCGGTTATGGTTCTTTTCCTTAGCCATTAGCGTCCTTTCACAAACTCAGGGAAGAAAATTTCAATTTCACGGTTGGCTGACTCAACTGAATCTGAACCATGGACAATATTTTGAACAACTTTTGTTCCAGCATCTGCGGCTAGGTCACCACGAATAGTTCCAGGCTCAGCAGTGGTTGGATCTGTTGTCCCAGCTAGTTTGCGAAAACCTTCGACTACTCGATTGCCTTCTGCAATAACTGCAACGATTGGGCCAGACGTCATAAATTCAATAAGCGGTTCAAAAAATGGCTTGCCTTCATGCTCGGCATAATGCTTAGCAAGAAGTGCACGATCAGCATTCATAGTTTTGATTGCAATAAGTGAATAACCTTTGGCTTCAATGCGAGAAAGAACCTGTCCAACCAAATTGCGCTTAACGCCGTCTGGCTTGATTAAGACGAGGGTTCTTTCCATGGGCCAAGTGTATCCATCATTTGAGCGCGGGCTCTCTCGCCCTTTTTCCCTACGAAATAGGCACACACCCAAAGCAGAGCAAAGAGTGCGCCCATGAAATACATAGTGGGGACAACCATGCCGTAAGCGATCAAGCAGATCTGCCAGATACTTCCCAGGATCCAGCCACTCACCCGCTTTGTCATCCCTGCTGTTAACAAAATGAGGAGCGCAAGTATTGCGCCCAAAATAATTTCAAATCCACTGTGTTTATCCATTGCTAGCAATAGAGCGAATCCCATTACTAAAGATTCCATTGCAAGAACCGATGCTCCTAAAACTCTCACAATGAACCTTCGTTTCTTCCAGCGATGCTTCTAAGAATTTTACGGCTCTCCCCTGCTGTCACTACTGAACCAGTAACCACAACTGATGAAATACCTTCGCTCAGCTGGTTAAGCAAAGTGCACTGCTCCATTGAGTAGGTAATTGCGCTCCTCAAATCAGGCTCAAGATATGTGCGATCTTGTCCAAAAACTTTGACTGCGCGACTATATAGTTCATCGGCTGGCATTGCCCGATCTGATGAATTCTGCGTAACAACAAGCCGGTCGATTACTTTTTCAAGTTCGGCTAGAACACCGTCAACATCTTTATCTCCCAAAATG
This sequence comes from Actinomycetes bacterium, assembly GCA_037143395.1. Lineage (GTDB taxonomy): Bacteria > Actinomycetota > Actinomycetes > Nanopelagicales > Nanopelagicaceae > PALSA-747. The sequence goes on from JBAWYW010000026.1 coordinate 2,112, forward strand.
GCGAGAACTCCAAAAACACTTTCAAAATCAAATTCATTCTCCAAAGTAGTCGAGAGTGCATGAGCTCCATGAGGATTATGCGCTGCATCAATAATTACAGTTGGGTCCCGATAAACAATCTCCAGTCGTCCCGGAGAATCAACGGCCAAGAATGAATTGCGGACCACTTCCTCGTCCAATTGAACTCCAGCAAATGCCTCAGCGGTAACTAGTGAAAGAGCTGCATTTGTAGCTTGATGAGCGCCATAAAGAGGAACAAAAATATCTGTGTAAGTACCGTGAATGCCGTCGATTGTTAGAAGCTGACCTCCTACCGCCAAATCTCTTTTCTTGACAGCAAACTCAACTCCCTCACGATAAGGGATTGCCGCTCGCTCTAGAACGCGCGCCATCAAGACCGTTGCTACTTCTGGCTTCTGAGCGGCTAATACAACATGAGATTCTGGCTTAATAATTCCAGATTTTGTTAATGCAATCTCTTCAACTGTATTTCCAAGGTACTCCATATGATCTAAGCCAATAGGAGTTAAAACTGAAACCTGACTTTGGATGACGTTAGTTGCGTCCCATTCACCGCCCATACCTGCTTCGATCACGGCGATATCTACTGGAAATTCTGCAAAGGCAACAAATGCAAGCGCAGTCATAGCTTCAAAAAATGAAATGGGATGCTCTTGTCTGCTATCAATGAGGTCAAAATAAAGAGCAACATCGTTATAAGTCGAAATGATGCCTTCAGGAGTAATTGGTGAGCCATTGATAGAAATTCTCTCGAGAAAACTCTCGAGGTGAGGACTAGTGAAACGCCCTGTTCGATATCCGAGCCCACGAAAAAGTGCGTCACTCATGCGAGCTGTAGTCGTCTTTCCATTTGTCCCGGCGATGTGAACTGTGGGGTAAGAAAGTTGCGGAGAACCGAGTGCATCACAGAGAGCAGCAATGCGATCAAGTGATGGCTCAATCTTGGTTTCTGGCCAGCGCTTATTTAACTCTTGTTCTATGAGCGCTACTACCTCAAAGTCTGCCGACGTTGTCATATTTATTCTGAAGGAAGGGCAGCTAAGGCGGCTTCTAGCCTTGCAATGTCTGCAGTTGTCAGAACTAAGCGTTCTCTGATTTCAGTCACAACATCAAGAGGGGCTTTTGCCATAAAGCCTTCATTATCTAGTTTAACTTGGGCAGTCGTTAAGTCCTTTTGCGCAGTTGCTAAATCCTTCGTTAAACGAGCGCGCTCTGCCTTGATGTCAATTGCCCCCGTTAGATCAAACTCAACAGTGACTGAACCAACTTCAATTTTTGCTGTGTAACTTCCATCTGCTTTCTCGCAGCGAACGATGAAGCGAATCGCATCTTCATATGGGGCGAGTTCACCAAGACCTGAAAATTTAGCAACAATTTTTGCTGAAGTCTTAATCCCTTGATCATTTCTAAATCTACGAATTTCAGTGATGATCTCCTGGATCGTGGCCGCAGACTTAATGGAATCAGGATTGACAAGCCTCTCATCTGATACCGGCCATTCTGCGTTAACAAGAGTCTGTCCGCCAGTTAGTGTGCACCACAGTTCCTCAGTAATAAATGGCATAGATGGATGAAGTAGTCGCAATAGTTGATCTAGGACATGTCCGAGAACTCTTGCCGTTGGTCCTGAATCATCTCCCGCAAATGTGGACTTAGTGAGCTCTAGGTACCAATCACATAGGTCATCCCAAGCAAAGTGATAGATAAGCTCACACGCTTTTGCGAATTCAAATGACTCTAAATAAGCATCTGCTTCTTTAATGGTTTCATTCAAGCGAGTCAGAATCCATTGATCAATGACATTGAGTGTAGAGAATTCAGGCAACTCACCTTCAATGTTTGCGCCGTTGAGCATTGCAAAGCGGGTTGCATTCCATAATTTGGTAGCAAAGTTACGAGCCCCAGCAATCCACTCTTCAGCAAGCGCTTGATCTGCACCTGGGTTAGCCCCTCTTGCTAGCGTGAAGCGAAGTGCATCTGATCCATACTTATCCATGAACTCGATTGGATCGACAGTGTTTCCACGACTTTTTGACATCTTCTTACCAAAACGATCTCGAACCAGGCCGTGCAAAGCGATTGTTTTAAATGGCGCAACGCCATCCATAGCAAAAAGTCCCATAAGCATCATGCGAGCCACCCAGAAGAACAAAATGTCATAGCCGGTAACCAAAACACTCGTTGGATAAAACTTCTTTACATCAGCACTTTGTTCGGGCCAACCAAGTGTTGAAAATGGCCATAAACCGGATGAAAACCATGTATCTAATACATCTGGGTCTTGTGTGTAGCCCGCAGGTGGAACATCGTTTGGTCCACATACAACTACTTCATCATTTGGTCCGTAATACACAGGAATCCGATGACCCCACCATAACTGACGTGAAATACACCAGTCATGCATATTGTCGATCCAATCAAAGTAACGTGGAGCGAGTTCTTCTGGTTCAATCTTTACGCGACCATCACGAACCGCATCTCCGGCGGCTTTTGCAAGTGGTGCAACTTTGACAAACCACTGTTTGGAAAGTCGAGGCTCAACAATCGTTTCACATCGCTGGCAATGCCCAACAGAGTGCATGTAAGGGCGCTTTTCAGCAACTACTCGTCCTTGTTTGCGAAGTTCCTCAACAACGGCAATGCGTGCATCAAAGCGATCCATGCCATCAAACTGAGTATTAGAACCTTCCATCACAGCATTGATATTCATGATGATTGGCATCTCAATTCCGTGGCGAGTAGCCATTTCAAAGTCGTTTGGATCGTGAGCTCCGGTTACCTTTACTGCGCCTGTTCCAAAGTCAGGATCTACTAATTCATCAGCAATGATAGGAATCATTCTGTTGGCAAGTGGAAGTAATACTTGCTTGCCCACCAGATGTGAATACCTTGGATCATTAGGGTGTACTGCAACCGCGCCGTCACCCAACATTGTTTCTGGGCGGGTTGTTGCAACGGTAATTGATAGATCCCCATCACCGTAACGAACTGACACAAACTCGCCTGCAACATCAGAGTGTTCAACCTCGATGTCTGAAAGAGCAGTTAAGCATCTTGGGCACCAGTTAATGATTCGCTCTGCGCGATAAATTAGCCCCGCGTCATATAGGCGCTTAAAGATTTCAAGCACTGCCTTAGACAATCCTTCATCCATTGTGAAGCGCTCACGTGACCAATCAACGCTGTCACCCAAACGTTTCATCTGCGCAAGAATTGCGCCGCCTGACTCCTTCTTCCATTCCCATACTTTTTCAACAAACTTCTCGCGCCCTAAGTCATGGCGTGTTTTACCCTGAGTCGCTAATTGTTTTTCAACAACGTTTTGAGTCGCAATACCCGCATGATCCATTCCAGGAAGCCAGAGAGCCTCAAAACCTTTCATTCGCTTCATACGAATCAAAATATCTTGAAGCGTGTGATCAAGCGCGTGACCAATGTGAAGACTTCCAGTCACATTGGGCGGCGGAATAACAATTGTGAAAGGTGGCTTAGTGGAAGATGCGTCTGCGGTGAAGTATCCACCGTCTTGCCACTTCTTATAGAGAACGCCTTCAATCTCGGCTGGGCTAAAGCTTGCAGCGAGTTCGGCCTTCTTATTGGACTGATTCATAGGGGCGTCAGTCTAGATTAAAAGTTAAGCGCTCTTCTCTTCTGTGCGCTTTTCACCTTTTGCTGCGCGCTTAGGGCCAGTTCCGCGATTTACATATTGAGGGGCTGCTTCCTTCAGTACGACTTCTGGAGTGATGATGACTCGCTCAACTTCTGCTCGCGAAGGAACTTCATACATAACGCCAAGCAAAGTTTCTTCCATAATTGCACGTAGTCCACGAGCACCAGTGCCGCGCTTGATTGCAAGGTCTGCAACAAGTTCTAGAGCTTCTTGGGTAAATTCAAGGTCAACTCCATCAATGTCGAAGAGACGCTCATACTGTTTGATCAATGCGTTTTTTGGTTCAGTCAAAATCTGCATAAGTGCTGGGCGATCAAGATTCTCAACACTTGTGAGAATTGGCAGGCGGCCTATAAATTCTGGAATCATTCCAAACTTCAAAAGATCCTCTGGCATTACATCTCCAAAAATATCTATCTTTGAAATTTCCTCTTGTGACTGAAGCGTTGCATTAAAGCCAACCCCAGCCTTGCCCTTGCGTCCTTCAATAATTTTTTCCAATCCCGCAAACGCCCCGCCAACAATAAATAGAATGTTCGTCGTATCAATTTGCAGGAACTCTTGGTGAGGATGCTTACGTCCACCTTGCGGCGGAACAGACGCGGTTGTTCCTTCTAAAATCTTGAGAAGTGCTTGTTGAACACCTTCACCCGACACATCGCGCGTAATTGAAGGGTTCTCAGATTTACGTGCAACCTTGTCGATCTCATCGATATAAATAATTCCTGTTTCAGCCTTCTTCACATCGTAATCAGCTGCTTGAATTAACTTCAAAAGAATATTTTCAACGTCCTCACCAACATAACCAGCCTCGGTAAGCGCAGTTGCATCAGCAATAGCAAAAGGAACGTTAAGCATGCGAGCAAGAGTTTGAGCAAGAAGCGTCTTACCACACCCAGTTGGACCAAGAATCAAGATGTTTGACTTAGCAAGCTCTACTGAATCCTCACGATTACTATCACCCGACTGAATACGCTTGTAGTGGTTATAGACAGCAACTGAAAGTGACTTCTTTGCCCTATCTTGTCCAACTACGTATTGATCAAGGAATGAATAAATTTCTTGGGGCTTTGGAACCTCAGTTAAACCAAGTTGTGAAGTCTCATTAAGTTCTTCAATAATAATTTCATTACAGAGATCAATACATTCATCACAAATGTAAACACCTGGACCCGCGATCAGTTTCTTCACTTGCTTCTGGGTTTTGCCGCAGAAGGAGCACTTCAGCAGATCGCCAGATTCACCAATACGGGTTGTCATAGGAAAAGGGTAGATCAAATGAGAACAGACCGGGCGGGTTTTCCCGCACCGGTCTGTTCGCTCTTAGAATAAATCAGAAAAACTGAGGGTTACTTGTTCGCCTTACGTGAAGCAAGAACCTGATCAATTAATCCATATTCAACTGCCTCTTGCGCGGTCAATATCTTGTCGCGCTCGATGTCTTTGTTGATCTCTTCGATCGACTTGTTTGAATGCTTTGCAAGCATCTGCTCAAGGAGAGCTCTCATGCGCATAATTTCAGCAGCTTGGATTTCAATATCTGAACCCTGCCCCCCACCTTCGCTGTAAGGCTGGTGGATGAGAACGCGTGCATGTTCAAGTGCCATGCGCTTGCCCTTTGTTCCTCCGGCAAGTAGTACCGCTGCTGCCGATGCTGCTTGCCCCAAACAAATTGTCACAACATCTGGGCGAATAAATTGCATGGTGTCATAGATTGCAGTCAATGCCGTAAATGAGCCACCGGGTGAGTTGATGTAAAGAATGACATCACGGTCTGGGTCCATTGACTCCAGGGTCAGCAATTGAGCCATGACATCATTTGCAATGGTGTCATCGATTGCTTGACCAAGAAAAATAATGCGCTCTTCAAAGAGCTTTGTATATGGATCTAAGCGCTTGTAACCATATGAAGTTTTCTCTTCAATAGTTGGCAGAACGTAGCGATTGTGGATCTCATGGAGCTGGTTCATGTTGTTTGTGTTCATGCTGTTCCACCGCTTCCTGAAACTTGACCAGCAGAGCGAACAACATGATCAACAAGACCATATTTCTTTGCTTCCTCTGCATCAAACCAACGATCACGATCAGAATCAGTTGTAATAGTTTCAAGTGATTGACCTGAGTGGAAAGCAATGAGCTCGGCCATCTTCTTCTTTGTGAATGACATCTGCTCTGCTTGAATCTTGATATCAGTAGCTGTTCCGCCAATTCCACCAAGTGGTTGGTGCATCAAAATACGAGCGTTAGGAAGTGCGTAGCGCTTACCTGCGGCGCCAGCACATAACAAGAATTGACCCATAGATGCAGCAAGACCCATGGCAACTGTTACTACATCATTTTTGATGTATTGCATGGTGTCATAAATTGCCATACCTGCAGATACTGATCCTCCGGGTGAATTGATGTAAAGGTAAATATCTTTATCTGGATCTTCTGCAGCAAGCA
>JBAWYW010000027.1:0-7809 GCA_037143395.1 Actinomycetes bacterium
AAGTTGCCAATGAAGTGCCGTGTAGTACGTCGGGAGGAGTTCTAATGTCTAATGTGATTTCAGCAGAGCAACTACGTGCTCTGACTACCGATGAGCTTGCACTCAAGCTTCGCGAAGCAAAGGAAGAACTTTTCAACCTTCGCTTCCAAGCTGCTACCGGACAACTTGAGAGCCATGGTCGTTTGACCGCGGTTCGTAAAGAGATTGCCCGCATTTACACAATCCTGCGTGAACGCGAACTCGGTATTGGAGGCGCAGCATGAGCGATGTAAATACAGCGCGCGGTTTTAGAAAGACCCGTGAAGGAATTGTTACTAGCGACAAGATGGATAAGACCGTTGTAGTTGCTATTCAAAGCCAGACAAAGCATGGTGTTTACTCAAAGGTCATGACTCGCACTCACTCGTTGAAGGCGCATGATGAGAATAACCAAGCTGGTGTTGGTGATCGCGTACTACTCATGGAAACTCGTCCACTATCGGCAACCAAGCGTTGGCGTGTAGTCGAGATCCTCGAGAAGGCTAAGTAAGGGGCAACGGAAAATGATTCAACAAGAATCCAGACTTCGCGTCGCGGATAACACTGGTGCAAAGGAACTTCTCTGCATTCGTGTACTCGGTGGCAGCTCACGTCGCTATGCCGGTATTGGAGACATCATTGTCTGCACCGTCAAGGATGCAATTCCTGGTGGTCAAGTGAAGAAGGGTGAAGTCGTTAAGGCTGTCATCGTTCGCACAGTAAAAGAGAATCGTCGTCCAGATGGTTCATATATCAAGTTTGATGAGAATGCTGCAGTCATTTTGAAGGCAGATGGAGAACCTCGTGGAACTCGTATCTTCGGACCAGTTGCTCGCGAACTTCGCGATAAGCGTTTCATGAAGATCATCTCACTAGCTCCGGAGGTGCTATAAAAATGGCAACCATTAAGCGTGGAGACACCGTTCTTGTCATCGCTGGCAAAGATAAAGGTGTTCAAGGAACTGTTCTTGAAATTAATAAGCGCACACGTCGGGTAACCGTCGAAGGCGCTAATCGCGTGAAGCGTCACACCCAAGAGACCACGAGTGATCGTGGCGTCAAGGTTGGCGGAATCCTTACCGTTGAGTCTTCAATTGATCTTTCAAACGTTCAATTGGTTGGCGATGATGGCAAGGCAACTCGCATTGGTTCACGTGTGGATGAGAATGGCAAGAACATTCGCATCTCTCGCCGCACAGGAAAGGATGTCTAATGACAACTGCAATTGCCCCACGTCTTAAGGGACGTTACAAGGCCGAGATCGTTCCCGCACTTAAGCAGGAGTTCGGTTACACAAATGTGATGCAGATTCCTGGTCTTACCAAGATCATCGTCAACATGGGTGTTGGTGAAGCAGCTCGTGATTCAAAGCTTATTGAAGGCGCTATCCGTGATCTTGCAACGATCACAGGTCAAAAGCCTCAGGTAACTAAGTCACGTAAGTCAATCGCTCAATTTAAGTTGCGTGAAGGAATGCCAATTGGTGCACACGTAACACTTCGCAATGATCGTATGTGGGAGTTTGCAGATCGTCTTTTGTCGATCGCGCTTCCTCGTATTCGTGACTTCCGTGGTCTTTCTCCTAAGCAATTCGATGGAAACGGTAACTACACCTTCGGTTTGACCGAGCAGGTTGTATTCCCAGAAATCGAACAGGACAAGATCGACCGCACTCGCGGTATGGATATCACTTTTGTTACAACCGCTAAGACAGATGACGAAGGCCGTGCGCTTCTTAAGGCACTCGGTTTTCCATTCCGGGAAAACTAAGGAGAGCTAGACATGGCAAAGACATCACTTAAGGTCAAAGCAGCTCGCAAACCTAAGTTCAAGGTTCGCGGATACACACGTTGCCAACGTTGTGGTCGTCCACATGCGGTTTACCAAAAGTTCGGCATCTGCCGTATTTGTTTTCGTGAAATGGCCCACCGCGGTGAGCTACCAGGTATTACTAAGGCTTCTTGGTAATACACCCACTATCAACTACGAGATAGGTCCAATCACATGATTGGAAACCGGTTCGAGAAAGGCCAGAGGCCAACAGTATGACAATGACAGATCCGATCGCAGACATGCTTGCACGTCTGCGCAACGCGAACTCTGCTTATCACAACACGGTAGCAATGCCGTCGTCGTCGGTAAAAGTTCGCATTGCCGAAATTCTTAAGCAGGAGGGCTTCATTGCTGCGTTTAAGGTGGAGAACACCGTCGCAGGCTTTGGAAAGACTCTCACTATAGATTTGAAATTTGGTTCAAACCGCGAACGTTCTATTGCAGGACTTCGTCGTGTTTCAAAGCCAGGACTTCGCGTATACGCAAAGTCAACTGGACTACCTAAAGTTCTTGGTGGACTTGGCGTAGCAATCATCTCAACATCTTCTGGTTTGCTGACTGATAAGCAAGCCAACAAGCAAGGGGTAGGCGGAGAAGTTCTCGCCTACGTATGGTGATCTGATGTCACGTATCGGTCGTATGCCAATCGCGATTCCAAGTGGAGTCGAAGTAAATATTGCTGGCCAGGAGATCTCAGTAAAGGGACCTAAGGGTTCACTTTCACATGTTCTAGCTGGTCCAATCTCAGTGGCGAAGGAAGAGCAATCACTTGTGATCTCTCGCCCAGATGATGGACGTATCGCACGTTCACTCCATGGTCTTTCACGTACCTTGGTAGCAAACATGTTCGTTGGTGTGACCTCTGGTTACTCCAAGACAATCAACATCGTTGGTGTTGGTTACAAGGTTGCTGAAAAGGGTAAGGATCTTGAATTCGCTCTTGGCTATAGCCATGCAGTGCCTTTCAAGGCTCCAGAAGGAATCACTTTCAAAGTTGAATCTCCAACAAGAATCCACATCAGTGGTGTTGATAAGCAACTTGTTGGCGAAGTAGCAGCGAAAATTCAAAAGCTTCGCAAGTCAGATCCATACAAGGGTAAGGGTCTGCATTTAGAAGGCGCGAAGATCCGCCGCAAGCAAGGAAAGACAGGTAAGAAGTAATGGCTATCGGAGTAAAAGTTGTTAAGGGTTCAGCACAAAATGCCCGTAAACGTCGCCACTTCCGTGTGCGCAAGCGTGTGGTCGGTTCTGCCGAGCGTCCACGTCTTGTTGTCTCACGTTCATCTCGTCACCTTGTTGCACAGATCGTTGATGATTCAATCGGTCAGACACTTGTCTCAGCATCAACCATGGAGAGCACATTGCGTGAATCTAAGGATGATAAGAGTGCAAAGGCTCGTGAGGTTGGCGTAAGCATCGCTAAGCGCGCGAAAGAAAAAGGAATTTCTACAGTGGTCTTTGATCGCGGTGGAAACAAGTACACCGGTCGCATTGCAGCTCTCGCTGACAGTGCACGTGAGAATGGATTGGAATTCTAATGGCTACTCCTCCAGCAGGCGCTAATAACGCCGCACCTGCAAGCAATGCAGGTTCTCGCGGTAATAACGACCGTCGTGATCGTCCACGCCGTGATGGTGGTCCTGAAAAGGAAAAGTCACCATACACAGAGCGCGTTGTTTTCATTAACCGTGTAGCAAAGGTTGTTAAGGGCGGACGTCGTTTCTCCTTCACAGCACTTGTTGTCGTAGGTGACCAAAAGGGAACCGTCGGAGTTGGTTATGGCAAGGCAAAGGAAGTTCCACAAGCAATTGCTAAGGCAGTTGAAGATGCTAAGAAGCAATTCTTCAAGGTCCCAACATTGAATGGAACAATTCCTCACCCAGTACAAGGTGAAGCTGCAGCCGGAATCGTTCTTCTTCGTCCAGCATCTCCAGGTACTGGAGTTATCGCTGGTGGTCCAGTTCGCGCAGTTCTTGAGTGTGCTGGAATTAGTGATGTTTTGACCAAGTCTCTTGGTTCAAATAACCCAATCAATATGGTGCATGCAACTGCAGCAGCTCTGAAGATGTTGGAAAACCCAACAGCTATCGCAGCGCGCCGCGGCATGTCACTTGAAGATGTCGCACCAGCAGCAATTGCTCGTGCCGTAGCAGCTCAGGTAGGTGCATAATGCCTCGTTTAAAAGTCACCCAACTACGTAGCAAGGTTGGTGCTCGTCCGGAGCATCGCGAAACTTTGCGTTCACTTGGTTTAAAAAGAATTGGTGATGTTGTCGTCAAAGAAGATCGTCCCGAGATTCGCGGAATGGTTGTCGCTGTCAGACACATGGTCACCGTCGAGGAGGTCGAATAACAATGGTTCTTAAGGTTCATCATTTACGTCCAGCACCAGGTGCTAAGAAGTCACGTACTCGTAAGGGTCGCGGTGAGGCATCAAAGGGAAAGACTGCAGGTCGCGGAGGCAAGGGAACTCGTGCTCGTAACGTAGTTCGCGCAGGCTTCGAAGGCGGACAGCTTCCACTTGTTATGCGTTTGCCAAAGCTTCGTGGTTTCAAAAACCCAGAGCGCGTTGAATATCAGCCAGTAAACGTCTCAACTATCAATGCTCTTTATCCAAAGGGTGGAGAAGTAACAGTTGATGATTTGGTTGCGAAGGGCGCAGCTCGCGAGGGTCACCCGGTAAAGGTTCTTGGAAACGGCGATATTTCAGTCAAAGTGACTGTTGTGGCGCACGCGTTCTCATCATCAGCTTCTGAGAAGATCAGTGCTGCTGGTGGAGCGACAAAGAAGCTTTAATTCATAATTATTAGTTCTAAATAAGAGGAGAAGTTAAATGCTTGCAGCGTTTGGTAAGGCTTTTAAGACGCCGGATCTTCGCGTAAAGATTTTCTTCACGTTGGCAATCATGGGCTTGTTCCGCTTTGGTTCCATCGTTCCAACTCCAGGAGTTTCCTATCACAACGTCCAGGCTTGTTTGAATCAATCAAAATCTGGCGGACTCTTTGGTCTTATCAACCTCTTTAGTGGTGGCGCACTTTTGCACCTCTCAGTTTTCGCACTTGGAATCATGCCTTACATCACCAGCTCAATCATCATTCAGCTGCTGACTGTGGTTATTCCTCGCTTTGAAACTTTGAAGGCAGAAGGCCAATCAGGAACTGCAACTCTTACTCAATACACACGTTATTTGACTGTTGGTCTTGCAATCTTGCAATCAACTGGTTTGATCGCAGTTGCTCGTACAACAGGTCGTCTATTTAGTGGTTGTACTTTGCCAATCATCCCTAACGCATCATGGACTCGCATCGCGACCATGGTCTTGGTGATGACTGCAGGAACTGCTGTAATCATGTGGCTTGGTGAATTGATCACTGATCGCGGTGTTGGTAACGGAATGTCGATCTTGATTTTCACATCGATCGCAGCTGGTTTCCCATCACAACTCTGGTCAATCAAGCAACAAAAGGGTTGGTTCCCATTTGCCTTCGTTATGGTCGTTGGAGTCTTGGTTGTTGCCGCGGTTGTATTCGTGGAGCAGGCTCAGCGCCGTATTCCAGTGCAGTATGCAAAGCGCCAAGTTGGTCGCAATTCATATGGCGGAACCTCAACGTATATTCCAATTAAGGTCAACCAAGCTGGCGTAATCCCAGTAATTTTCGCTTCTTCCCTTCTTTATATTCCTTCACTTATTGTGAACTTCTCAGGCTCATCAGCTAAGTGGGCTGTCTGGGTTCAACAGAATTTGGTTAAGGGCGATCACCCTATTTACATCATCTCTTACGCTGTTCTCATCATTTTCTTCACCTACTTCTATGTGGCAATCACATTTAACCCAGATGAAGTGGCTGACAATATGAAGCAATATGGTGGATTTATCCCAGGTATTCGTGCCGGTAAGCCAACGTCTGAGTATCTGCAATATGTGCTTTCACGTATTACAGCTCCAGGTTCGCTCTATCTTGCATTCGTTGCAATCATTCCGATTATCGCTTTGATCTTGTTCCAAGCTTCACAGAACTTCCCGTTCGGTGGAACTGCGATCTTGATCGTTGTTGGTGTTGGTCTTGATACCGCAAAGCAGATCGAGAGCCAATTGCAGCAACGTTCATATGAGGGATTCCTGCGCTAATGCGTTTAATCCTGGTGGGCCCACCGGGTGCTGGAAAAGGAACTCAAGCAGTTCATCTTGCCGAGCATTACAAGATCCCGCATATTTCAACAGGTGATATTTTCCGCGCAAATATTAAAGGCGGAACAGAACTAGGCAAACTTGCTCAGTCCTATATGGATGCCGGAGATCTTGTTCCAGATTCAGTAACTAATTCGATGATCGAAGATCGTTTAGGCCAGAGCGATGTTGGCAATGGATTTCTCCTTGACGGTTATCCACGTAATGTTGATCAAGCCATCTTTCTTGATGGCGTATTGAAAGCCAAGAACTCTCCTTTAGAAAGTGTTCTAGAACTTTCTATTGCACATGATGAAATCATTAAGCGTCTTTCAGGTCGCCGGATTTGCAGGGGCTGTGGCGCAAGTTTTCATATCCATTTTGAAAAGCCTGCCAAAGATGGCGTCTGCGATAAATGTGGAGGCGAGCTCTATCAGCGCCAAGATGATAACGAAGCGACTATTGCCAATCGTTTAAATGTTTACACAGAACAAACTGAGCCGATTATTGAGTATTACAAGAAGGCCGGCTTACTTAAAGTTATCAGCGCGACAGGGGCCGTCTCTGAAATTACTGCGCAAGCAATTAGCGCTTTGAAGTAGGTTCCATGGCAATTCAGATCAAGACTCTTGATCAGCTCAAGCTGATGCGCAAAGCTGGGTTAGTTGTTGCAGAAGCTCTCGAGCTTATGCGCCAAGCCATAGCTCCAGGTGTGACAACCCTTGACCTTGACGCGATTGCCGTTGATTGTTTGAAGAAAAATAATGCGACTCCCTCTTTTCTTAATTATCACGGCTATCCCAATGTGATTTGTGCATCGGTCAACCACGAAGTTGTGCACGGAATTCCTAATGCAAGGCCAATGGTCAAAGGAGATGTAGTCTCGATTGATTTCGGAGCGATTGTTGATGGATGGCATGGAGATGCGGCTATCTCAGTAGGTGTGGGAGAGATTGATCCGGCCGATCAAAAACTTATGGATGTTTGCGCGGAATCCATGTGGCGAGGAATTGGCGCTGCAAAAGTCGGGGGACATCTGACGGATATTTCTCATGCGGTTGAAAGTTATATTGTGAGTCAAGGTAAGTATGGAATCTTGCGCGAATATGGTGGCCATGGAATTGGTACAGAGATGCACCAAGAGCCACACCTTCTTAACTATGGTTCACCTGGAGGCGGACCAGAGTTGCAGGCAGGTTTAGCTTTAGCCGTTGAGCCAATGATCACTCGCGGCACCGAGAAGATGAAAGTCTTATCTGATGAGTGGACTGTAGTTTCTAGTGATAGTTCAACTGGCGCCCACTTTGAACATTCTTTTGCGCTTCTCTCTGATGGCAAACCCTTCGTTCTCACCGCCCCTGATGGTGGCCGGGAAAGACTGGGCGCACTCGGGGTTGAGATCTCCTCGCTTTTAGCATAAATCGGGCACCGATTTCTCTATTTTGCCCTCCAGCCTTAGGATTACCCTCTGCCCAGAAATGAGCGGAAAGCGTAATAAGACCCCTGAATAGATAAGTAGGTATTGCTTGGCCAAGAAAGACGGAGCTATCGAAATTGAAGGCACCGTTGCTGAAGCACTCCCGAACGCAATGTTCAGAGTCGAACTTACAAATGGACACAAAGTTCTTGCACACATCAGCGGGAAAATGCGACAGAACTACATTCGCATTCTTCCTGAAGATCGCGTGATTGTTGAACTTAGTCCATATGACCTCACACGAGGTCGAATCATTTACCGTTACAAGTAATAGGAGTTAGTCGTGAAAGTTAAGCCAAGCGTGAAGAAGATCT
>JBAWYW010000028.1:0-7724 GCA_037143395.1 Actinomycetes bacterium
TTGAATGGCAACATGGCGCTGATTTCTTTATGGAGCATCTTGTTGATTTTGATGTGGCATCAAATGCTCATGGATGGCAGTGGACTGCTGGTTGTGGCACAGATGCATCTCCGTATTACCGAGTCTTTAATCCGATTGAGCAGGGTAAGCGTTTTGATGAGAATGGTGATTACATCCGAAAGTATGTTCCTGAGCTCGCGCATTTATCTGCTCCGGATATCCATGAACCATGGAACGTATTAGATGGCTATTTGCACGATTATCCAGAGCGAATTGTTGACCATGCACTTGAGCGCCTTGAGTCACTCGCCAGACTAGAAGAGATTAAGCCAGACTAAATAAGTTCTTCAGATTTCCAGAGAGCAACACCGCCACCAGAATTCTTTGCCTGATACATCGCGATGTCAGCCCTACGCATTAGATCTGCTTTTCCGTCATTAATTACTCGCCCGATACTCACATCAACGCTGATGCTAGATGTGCCAATATGGAATGGGTAACTCAGCGATGATCGCAAAGCAAGTGCGATATCTAAACCAGCTTGAGCTCCTCCATGAACAATCACACCAAATTCATCACCGCCCAAGCGTGCAAGGAGTGCATCTGCTGGAACCACGCGAGAGAACCTCACTGCAATATGTTGCAGGAGTTCATCACCAACGCTGTGTCCCAAGGTGTCATTCACTGATTTAAAACCATCAAGATCCATAAGCAGCAGCGTTCCATCCAGAGGAGTAAGTGCATCGATCTCTGCAAGGAAGCGGCGTCTGTTGGCAAGGCCTGTGAGTTCATCAATACGCGCTAACTCTCGATCTTGCGATGCACTGCGCGCTTCACGCAGTGCAATACCCATTCTGATAAATGCAAGGGCAATTGTGATTATTGCAGGGATAAGTGCAAAGGCTGGAAAGAAGCCGCGTTGGACTGCGGCAGTAATAAGTATTGTTGAACTAAAGATTAAAGCGATTGTGGCGGCAATGGAGGTAATCCGATCACTCATCTGAGCCTCACCACCTCTATGCCAGAGCGCTTCAGCCATGATCAGTAGACCTAGTAGCCATCCATCATCAATAAGTGAAGCAAATGCATAGCCTGTAGTTGCTGATTTCCAGAGAAAAATAAGATCGGTTGCAGTGAAGATCGTAATTCCAAGAAGAAAAAGAAATGATCGAAGTACTTTTACTTGGAGTACAACAATCACAACTGCGATAGCAAGTAGAACAACATCTCCAACGGGGTAGAGAATTGAGAGAAACACAGTTGTTTGGCTTCCGACAAAGTGGAGCATGGCAGTTTTTAGAAAAAATGAAGCGATGAGACTGGACATCCCAAAGGTAATAATGACGATATCAAGCAGTTCAAGTGCGCTGGGTTTGCTCCGAGAAGTTAAAGCTCGTAGTAGTGCAAAAAGTACGAGTGGATAGAAGAGTGAGTAAGTGATTTCAGATGCGAGAGGCCAAATTTGAAATACATAGAATGAATTCCAGGTTGAGATAGTTGAGCCCACGCCCCAAATAACAAATGCCCACCCAAAAGCAAGAACTGCGAGTTGATCATTAAATAAGGGAGCAGAGAATGCAACGGCTGCCGCCAAAAATGCCGCCGAATTAAAGAGGATTAGGTCTGCAAATGGTGATGGATTCTTAAACACTAAGCGAACTCCAAGGTGAAGGAGCAAGATCGAGATCGCGATTAGGCGTAGTTTTAGGTATCCTCGCTCTGTGCCTATGGCCATTACTTGAGGCTAACGGAAGGATTGATGAGTGAAAGATAAAAATATTTCTCGTCGCAGTGCGCTGTGTGGAGTGCTAGCGCTCTCATTAGGCCTTGGCGCCGATATTCTTCCAGAAGCAGCTCAAGCAGCAGCTGGTATCACTCAACTTAAAAATGGAAAGATTCAAGTCACACTTTCTGCAAATAAGGCACTAGCAAAAGTTGGAGGAGCAGTCATTCTCAATCTCAATGACGGTTCACAACTTGGAATTGTTCGTACAGCTGCAGGCGTTAAGGGATTCTCTGCTTTAAATCTTTCATGCCCTCATAATTTTGCATTGGTCAACGAAGTAGGGGGTAAGTGGGTTTGTCCTGCCCATGGCTCTGTCTTTGCCTTAAACGGAAAACTTCTTCAAGGCCCTGCAAGGCAAGGGTTAAGTTCTATCCCAGTGGCTGCAACAGCTACTACTCTGACTATTGGCTAAGTGAGCCAAGTAAGTCCCAGTAGCTCAGTGGATAGAGCAACCGCCTCCTAAGCGGTAGGTCGCCGGTTCAACTCCGGCCTGGGACACAAATAGTTTTAAGAGATGAATGTGTGTTGAATAAATACGTTTTTGCGATCGATCAGATAATTAAATTGTCGCTAGACTCAGAGTGTGAGTGAGTTCATCCCAAGTAAGACTGCTGAGGAATCGCAGGATGATGCTGCTGAAATACAAGCGGCAAAGGATCGTGATGCTCAAATTGCTGCGGATAAGCCACCGCATCATGAATAATTTTTAACTATTCACTTTTGGCAGGTTTTGGTGCAGGAGTTGCAGGTTTTGGAGTCTCTGTTTTTGGGGTACTTGTTGGACTGCGCGAATCTGTTTTATAGAAACCTGATCCCTTG
The DNA here is from genome assembly GCA_037143395.1 of Actinomycetes bacterium. Taxonomy (GTDB): domain Bacteria; phylum Actinomycetota; class Actinomycetes; order Nanopelagicales; family Nanopelagicaceae; genus PALSA-747. Next base: position 2,606 of record JBAWYW010000028.1, read on the forward strand.
AAAACTACTCCCACATTTGAATAGACCTTGCGAACCTCACCCTTACATTCTGGGCATTCGGTGATCGCTGCGTCAGAAAAGGACTGAACTGCCTCAAACTCGTGGCCACAAGCCGAGCAGGCGTATTCATAGGTTGGCATAGGAGTAAGTGTAAAGAAGTGAGAGGATTAGCTCTAATCGAGGAGATGTGGGAGTGAGTTCGTGCGTGTGAGAACAGGAATTGCAGCAGTAACGATTGCAGCTTTGTCACAGCTTGGCTTCATGCCAAGTGCTTTAGCAAATTCACTCGTTTCAACTTCTCCGGCAGTTGGCGCTGTTCTCAGCGTTGCCCCTAACGCTGTTTCGGTCACCTCAGCTGCGACGCTTCTCACTGATGGAAATAGCATTTCAGTAACTGATCCGACTGGTAAGCAAGTAGATGATGGCTCACTAACAATTAGTGACACCACAGCAGTTATTGGAGTTAAGCCACTCAATGCAAGTGGAATTTACACAGTTAATTACACACTGCTTAGTGCAACAGATGCACCACTTACCGGCTCATTCACATTCTTGTTTAATGGTCCTCCTTCTCTTTCATCGCCGAGTTCCTCAGCAGCGCCAACCCCCATTCAAACTTTGGCTTCAAAGCCAGCGGCATCAAACTCTTCTGCAAACCTTTTCGTCCTCATTTTGCTTGTAGCAGGCATCCTCGTCGGTCTGTTCTTGATTTGGTATGCACGGCTCATTTGGAATGACTCAAAGAAATCACGTAAGCCAAAGGCTGCTCCTACTCGTGTGGCTAAGCGCAGCAGCAAGTAACTCCATTGATTCAACATCACTTTTTAACTGAACAAGTAAGTCATGGGCATGTATTAACTTCAAATTCTTTCGTAGGGACTCTTATTCCTATCGTGAAAGATTTGAACCTAGTTGCGATCATTCTTTCGATTGGCCTTCTCTATGCTGCAGGATTTCTTGTTGCAGAGGTAAAGGGAGTTTTGACTCCTGAAGGTATACGGCTTCGCAATCTTGCTCGCTTTGTAACCCTGGTCTGGTTTGTGACTGTATTTGGAGGAATATTTACCGAAGTCGCAAATTTGTTGGGTCTTGGATTCCTCGATGCATTTAATGCAAGCGTGCTTCGATCGTTTATATTCCAAACCTCACTAGGACGTGATTTTCTCTTTCAAATATTAATGGGCCTTATTGTGCTTGTTTCATTGGGAAGAGTGAAAAAAGTAGGTGGAATTTATTTAGGACTACTTTTCACATTCCTTGCCCTCATCATCCCTATTTTCCATTCACATGCAAGTAGCGCGGGAAACCACGGACTTGCTATAGGTGCGCTCATATTCCATGTGCTCTTTGTTTCACTCTGGGTTGGTGGCGTTATTGGGTTAATAGCAATTGCTCCACATGAGCGCGAACGATCCGTTTCTCGCTTCAGTTCACTCGCATTGTGGTGCGCAATTATTGTTGGTTCCAGCGGGGTAATAAGTGCATGGACTAGATTGAACTTTTTGTCAGCTTGGAATTCGCTCTTTGGAGTTTTGGTGGGCGTTAAGATCGCGCTTTTTATCGTGCTTGTATTTATCGGAAGCAAGCATCGTAAATATATTATGAATAAGCTCACAGGATCCCAGCAATTATTTAGACTGCTTGTCAATGAATCCCTCATAATGATTGAAACAGTTTGCATTGGTGGATTGCTCTCAACCACTACCCCGCCCGTTTCACAGGCCGGGCTGAAGCTAGAAAGCGATCAAGTTCTTTCTCTGACTGGTATTTCGATGCCAGATGCTCCAAATTTATGGAGAGTCCTTGGTGCATATGTGCCAGATGCAACTGCTATTGGAGTACTGCTTCTTATGACCGCGTTATATGTGAAAGGCGTACTGGTACTCAGCAAACGTGGTGATAAGTGGCCAGTGGGGCGCACGGTTGCTTTTGCTCTAGGTGTTGCAGGTGTTGATTTTGCAACAAGCGGCGGTTTAGGTGTGTACGCGCACTTTGCATTCTCTTACCACATGGTTGCTCACATGGTTTTGGGAATGATTGCGCCAATTGGTTTTGTGCTGAGCGCTCCTATTACTTTGGCGCTTCGTACTCTTCCGCAAGGTCGCACAGAAAATGAGCGAGGAATCAGGGGCACGCTCATCGCTCTTATTCACTCCAGATATATGACGATTATGACTAACCCAATTGTTGCTCTAGCAATTTTTGATGGCTCTCTCTTTGCGCTTTATTTGACCCCACTTTTTGGCTCACTTATGAAAAGCCATAGTGGACATCTCTTTATGGATCTCCACTTTTTGCTTGCGGGCTACCTATTCTTTTATGTCATTATCGGAATAGACCCAAACCCTCGCAAAATTCCGCATATCGTGCGAATTATCATTCTCTTTGCTGCGATGAGCATTCATGCATTCTTCTCAATTACATTGCTTTCCACATCAACTCTGATTGATGGGGGATATTTCAACTCCCTTCATTCTCCGTGGATTACAAATCTCTTAACCGATCAGCACACCGGTGGGGCGCTGGGTTGGGCTATGGGAGAGATTCCTATTCTGATTGCGCTTATTGCAACGTTTATTCAATGGGTAAAAGATGACACCAGAGAATCTAAACGTACTGATCGTGCTTCAGATCGGGCAGCTGCAATGGGCGAAGAGGACGAATTATCTAAATACAACAAGTATTTGGCCGAGCTCAACCGCAGGGATGAGCGCTAGAAACGAACAATGATCGTAGGAGTAGCGGCGGCGCTTACTTTCTTATCGTGTGCCTCATGCGGAAGGTTTTCACTGACTAATTCATGACCGTAGATCATCGCAACGCTCCATACATTAAACGCAGAGAGCTCTGATAGTGCGCGGTCATAAGAGCCGCCACCTTGTCCCAAACGATTACCCGCGCGATCAACCGCGAGTGCAGGCACTATCGCCACATCAATGATCGATAGATCACTGATCGCTGGTCCCACTGGCTCCATGATTTTTCCACGCTTTTCTAAAATACTGCTGGCGCCGTTCCACTCAATCCATTCAAGCCCATTATCGGGAGCAACTCTGGGCAGAAGAACCCTCTTGCCGCTATTTATTAATGTCAGATTGAGATCTTTGGTCTCTGGCTCTAAGTCATAAGAGATGTATGAAGCAATTACGTGTGCTCTTTGAATTTCAGCGCAGTTAGCAATATGCAGCCATGTGCTGGGGATGTAACTCTGCTCACGTTCTTTTCGAAATTCTAAGCGCAGCTCTCTCTTCTGCTCTGCTTCCATGGGATTACCTTAGGGAAGAAGTAGGGTTTGGTTGTGGATTTAGAAGCGAATTTATCGGTGATCAGCGTGAAAGAGATGCTTGCTCAACTTCTTGAGATCTCATCTCCGCTTACTCCTTTCGATATGCCTTTATTGGATGCTCATGGCGCAACACTTGCTGAAGATATTTATGCAGGAGAGCGCTTAGTGCTCCGTAAAGGTTCTCGTATTCGCTCTACTCAAATTGGTTTAGCAGCATCAATTGGTTTAGCGAGCTTGCCCACTCAACCGCATCCACGTGTAGTAGTTATTTCAGCAGGTGATGATCTTGTTGAACCAGGTCAAAGACTTGAAACTGAACAGGATGAATTTGAGACTAATTCATGGATGCTTTCAACTGCAGTGAAGGAAGCTGGGGCAGTGGGTTATCGGGTTCATGCAATTCCTGAAAATCATGCCCAACTCAAAGATGTCATTGAAGACCAATTGGTGAGAGCAGATCTCATTGTTATTAGCGGGGAGAGCCGTGATGGCTCATTTGATTTGATTGAATCTGTACTACGTGAATTAGGTGACATCACGAGTGTTACACCCGGCATTGAAGGAACATCGAGTCATAGTTTTGGAACTATTGGACCAGACAAGGTGCCCGTCATTACATTGCCGGGAGAACCAATCGCTGCCTTTTTATCATGTGAGGTATTTGTGCGCCCCATGATTAGAAAGATGCTTGGAGTTTCAAATATCTTCCGCCCAACCATGAAAGCCAAAATCACAGCCGATGTTCAATCGGCAATTGGGGTTACTTCATTTGTTCGAGCTACCGTAGAAAGTGATTCAAGTGGAAGTAGTGTCACGCCACTTTCTGACCAGGCAGAACTCTTTACGCTCTCCGATGCCCAAGCCCTGATTGCCATTCATGCTGATTCTCCTGGCGCTATTAAAGGAGAGAGTGTGGAAATAATGGTTCTAGACCGTAGTAATTAGAATTTATTTAACTAGTATTTATTCATGGACGTAAGATGGCCGGTAAAAATCACTGATGGCGAACTTACGCTGCAGCCAATCAGGCGCCGCGATCAAAAGAGATGGTCTGATGTTCGTCGCATTAATAATGAATGGCTTGGCCCGTGGGAGGCAACACGTCCTAAAGTAGATAGTGAAGGTCCCCTTCCAACATTTGCCCAGATGGTTCGTCACTACAACCGCGAGGGAAAAGAACTCCGCCAGCTGGCTCTTGCAATATGGATCCGAGAAGATGGAAAGAATAAATTTATTGGGCAGATCACTATGGGCGGGATTGTCTTTGGCGCCTACAGGGGAGCTCATATCGGTTATTGGATTGATCAGCGCTATGCCAATCGGGGCTATGCAACTCGGGCCGTTAAAACCCTGACCCAATTTGGATTCAATGAATTGCTCTTGCACCGAATCGAGATCAGCATGAGGCCAGAGAATCTGGCATCAAAAAAAGTTGCTGAAAAAAGTGGGTATAAATTCGAGGGAATTCGTGAACGCTTCTTACATATCGATGGAGATTGGCGAGATCACCTGACCTTTGTTGCCGAAAACCCCAAAAATTTAAATTAGGACATAGCGCCCAAATCCACGCTTTTACCCCCGACTACGTTTATCGTTACATTCCATGGCGTCGGGTCTTATCTATCTCATCATCCTAGGCATGTGGGGTGCTTACTTTCTCCCGCGCTGGTTGACCCACCATGACGCATCAACAGGTCGCGCTACTGAGAGATATAAAAGTGCAATGAAGGTTGTTGCTTCAACTCCTAATATTCCAGAGCCAATTGATCCTGATAAGAGACGACAAACTTTGCTAGTAAGGCGAGTAATTTTTGGAATACTTTTTATTGCATT
>JBAWYW010000029.1:0-7704 GCA_037143395.1 Actinomycetes bacterium
AGCGATGAAAAATCAAAAGCGGTATTTGTGAAAACTTTACCCCAATGCGGCCTTGCCTTAAATGGCTCAAGAGAGGCCTCGATCTTTAAAAGTAATTTTTCAACTGCAGGGATATTTGGTCTCCATGTGAAGTGGAATACGAACGTCTCTCGCCCATAGGCTTCGCTCAGCCAATTCTCATCTTGTGCGACAGTTCGCATTTCGCACACCATAATAAGGTCAGAAAGCTCCTTGCGAATTTTATATATTGCATCTAATGCAGCCGGTGCATCTTTCCTGTCTATGAAATATTCAGTTTGGAGCTCTTCCCCAAAACTTGGTGTGAAATCCAATTTGAAATGAGGCAGGCGTTCAAACCAAGGGCCTGGAAGGCCAAATTGTTCTGTTGCTGCGGCGCTATCTGCTTCTCTAATTGGGTTGGACTTTCTAGTCGCAATTTTTGCACCAAACCACTCATCCTGAGTAAGCACTGGGTTAGTTCCAATCTTCGATTTAATCCAGACTTGATCAGCAAATTCATCACCCCACATACTCAAAACACTCACGCTATAACCAGCACTGATAATTGCATCCAAATTACTTACGAGTTGATCAAACGGCAAATCAAAATAAACTGTTTGCGCAACATCGTATGTAGGGACAATTTCTAGGGTCACGTGGTGAATAATTCCAAGTGAACCTAGGCCGACTCGAGCCGCGGGTAACTCACTGTCCTCAAGGACAACTGAGTCACCGGTTGCAGTAATTAATTCAATACCGCAAATAGACCCAGAGAGGTTTTTGTTGCCCACTCCTGACCCATGGGTGCCAGTTGATGTGGCACCAACAACAGTTATATGAGGCAGGGAGCCCATATTTTTAAGTGCAAATCCTTTCGCATGCAGTTTTGGCGCAACTTCGCCATATCTAACGCCTGCAGGAACTCTCACAACCATATTCGTTGAATCGATGTCTATATTCTTATCAAATTCGGAAAATGCAACCATTGTGCCTTCGGAATCAGCTAATGTATTAAATGAATGTCCACTTCCAAACGCGCGGACTTTGCTTGCATCCGAGACAACTTTCTGCAATTCAGAGATATTTTTTGGCATCGCGATGTTGGAAGGGTTATATTGGATATTTCCGCTCCAGTTTTTCATTCCACTCTCACTCACTTTTTTTGTTCCCTTTTAGCAATTCTGATTTGAGAAATAACACCCAACACCGCAAACACGGCCAAAATTGAAATCACTGAATAAATAATCACGTAAACACTATGTGGAGCTTTCCTGGCGCTGAGCAAGATGTAAAGTTGCGGAATCGCAAAATTTATAGCCGCAAGCCATGCCCACTTTTGAACTTGATTCCAACGCTTCTTGATAAATGAGCCAACTAGTCGAGCAGCAGCAATTCCGTAAAACCATGAGGTCGGCACATCAATAATGAAATAGAGGATCCAGTTTGTGCCGTACTGCCGAAGTTCCTTATAAACTACAAATGTGGCACAGAACGTGTAAATGACTACTGTGCTTGCCAAGACTCTCTCCCAGAAAGTCTCGCGCTTGCTTCTCATTCATCTAGCGTACTGCGCGATTTGCTTTAAAGCATGGGTTGGGCGTAAAGGCAATCAGAGTTAGAATTTCCGCATGGAATTTACTAGGGGCAAGCACCTACAGAAAGTCATTTTGTATTATGGCTTTACTCCTCTTGAAGATCCAGAAGCAATTCGACTTTGGCAAGAAGGACTGGCTCAATCACTTGGACTTACAGGCCGAGTGATTATTGCTCCCCATGGCATTAACGGAACGCTCGGAGGAAATCTTCCTTCACTCAAAAAATATGTGACGGCAACAAAAAAGTATCCAGGATTTAGAAATATTGATTTCAAATGGTCAAATGGCGCAGGAAATGAGTTCCCGAAGTTAAGTATTAAGACTAAAGCCGAGCTTGTTGCTTTCGGTTCCCCCCATGAAATAGATGTAGATAAAAATGGCGTCGTCAATGGTGGAAGACACCTGAAGCCGTATGAAGTAAACAAGTTGGTCGAATCTCGGGGAGATGAAGTTGTCTTTTTTGATGGACGTAACGCATTCGAAGCTAAAATTGGTCGTTTTAAGAATGCGGTAGTGCCTGATGTATCAACAAGTAGAGATTTTGTAAAGGAAATTGAAAGTGGTAAGTACGATCACTTGAAAGACAAGCCAATTGTCACTTACTGCACCGGTGGCATTCGCTGTGAAATATTGTCCTCGGTGATGGTTAAACGGGGTTTTAAAGAGGTCTATCAAATTGCTGGTGGTGTGGTTGGTTATGGGAAAAAATATGGAGATGAAGGACACTGGGAAGGTTCTCTCTACACATTCGACGCACGAATGGCTATAGACTTTAGCGATAAGGCAAAGGTTATTGGGGAATGCGAAAAGTGTGGTTCACCTACTAAAGATTTCCGCAATTGCTCAACAGCTTCATGTCACTCATTGATTTTGCTCTGTGATCCATGTGCCAAAATGCCCTCGAATCTAAGTTGCACTCATGAAAATTCAAAAACAAACTCAGAGCTTATTGGCTGATACTCGATAAATCACTCAAGATAATTACGAATTGGTGCAGGAAGCAACTTAAATAAACGCTGTTGCCAAATTTTTGCCTGATCAATCGGCGACTTGGAGAGTATCTGCTGGCTAGCTGGACCTTGGGGTGTTGGAACCTTACGAATGGCCGGTGAAATTTGATCAAGTGAATCTGCTATCACCATAACGCTTGAAATAATTGTCATTATTCTTGCAAACTGACCTTGTTCAAAGTGATCAGCTCTATTTATGACTGTCGCGGTTGCTTGTTCTGCAGACATTCGCATTTCGGCAGTTATCGGATCCTTCAACCGAGCATAAGGGTCGAATCTAAAATTCTCAGCACTTATTGATAGTGCATAACTTGCAGTTGAGAGCATCATTGCTATTTCTGAAGCAATGGCTTCCTCAAGTTTGCCGTTGAGTGCGATATCAAATAAAGCTCTAGAGATTGCTCTAACCTGAATAATCGTGTGCTCAACAGCAACGCCTCGCAGGTATAACTTTTCTGCATTTTCACTTCGCACTGTTGGGAGCCACTTCGCAAAAACTCTTGCTTCCAGTGCCTGGCTTCTAATACTCGGAATCTCCTCCGCAAGTAATCGACCTCGAGCAAGCCAGCGCCCTGTTTGGTCTTGTGAAATATCTTCAAGCACTCCCTCTGCCATTCTTGCTAGCAACACTGCAGATCGATCGGTAAGGGAAGAGATACGGTCAATCGTGCGCCCAGCCGGAGTTTTTGGATGAGCAAAAATGGAACAGATAATGGCAATGAGTGCGCCAGTGATAGTTGAAATCAAGCGGTCCGATGCATTGTTCTGGCTTAACCCCGGTCCAATAACAATCAAGGCTGTAACTGGAACGTTAATTGCTGCAACTTCTCCAAGGTGAAGTACCCGTGCTGCAATCAAACAAATCAATACAGTTAAACCAACCGTAACAAGACCTAATCCAAAAAAGTGCACCGAGACAAGCGCTGCTCCTGCGCCAACAGATGATCCAATAACTTGACCAAAGCCCTCACGTGCAGATTTATGTAAGGATGACCGGACGGTGAGCGAAGCGACGATAGCTGCAACCACACCACCATTTTTGAGTATGTGATCACCAACTTGCCACGAGAGTGCAGCAGCAAAAGCCGTAACTAAAACTTGCTGAATCCAGTACCAGCGATCAACAACGGCCTGGCGGAAGCGAAAGAGTATCCTCGCCACCCAAGCTCTCTGTTGTTTATCAGATTGTCCTGGAATCATGAGATCAGTCTAGCGAAGACTACTTTTACCTATAAGTAGCGTCCCGAATTGCTGTAAATGTTGCTATATATTGAATTCAAGCTCAGTATTTTTTGAGACCGAGTTCACCACGACTTGATTGGCTCCAATTGTGCTATTTGCGCCGATCGTAATGTTGCCCAGAATTTTGCACCCAGCACCAAGTAACACTCCGTTTTCAATTGTTGGATGACGCTTACCTTTGGAAGCAGTACGACCACCCAAAGTGACTCCATGATAAATCATCACATCATCGCCAATAATCGAAGTTTCCCCAATTACGACACCCATCCCATGATCGATAACAACTCGTCTACCAATCTGGGCACCTGGATGAATCTCAACTCCCGTGCTATTTCTTGTACGACTAGCAAGCACCCGAGCTAAGAACTTGAGATTGTTTTTCCATAGCCAGTGTTCAACTCTGTGAGCCCATAGGGCATGCACTCCAGGATAAGTAGTGAGTATTTCAACGCGATTACGTGCAGCAGGATCTCGAAGCATGACTGCATCAAGATCCTCACGAATACGTGAAATTACGTTAATCATCGCCGCCAATTGTTCCTAGATATTTACTGAAACTGGCTCGTCGATGAATTCTTTGTAGAGAGGCGTTGATAGGTAACGCTCACCGAATGATGCAAGTACGACAACAATTATTTTCCCAGCAAACTCTGGTCGGTCAACAATTTGAGACGCCCCCCAAAGCGCAGCTCCTGAAGAAATACCAGCAAGGATTCCTTCTTCTTGCCCTGCTCGCTTTGCAAACGTAAATGATTCTTCGTTTGGTGCAGAGAGAACTTCGTCATAGATCTTTGTATCCAAAACTGCTGGGACAAAGTTAGCTCCAATACCTTGCAATGGATGGCCAGCAGGTGCTCCACCCGTCAAGACTGGTGAGGCGGCAGGTTGAACTGCAAATATCTTGATTGCAGGATTCTTCTCTTTTAAAGCCTGTCCAACTCCGGTAATAGTCCCACCCGTTCCAACTCCCATGACAACTGCGGCAACTTGTCCATCTGTATCTTTCCAAATTTCTTCAGCGGTAGTTGCACGATGGATTGCAGGACCTGCTTGGTTTTCAAACTGACGGACCAATACGCCGCCTTGTTCTTTACCAATCTCTTCTGCTTTCTCTACCGCACCCTTCATTCCAACTGCAGCGGGGGTCAGAACTAGAGTCGCGCCAAGTGCACGAAGGAGTGCGCGGCGCTCTTTTGACATTGAATCGGGCATTGTGAGTACAACTTTGTATCCGCGCGCTGCACCAACAGAAGCAAGTGCGATTCCTGTATTGCCACTTGTTGCTTCAATAATTGTTCCACCTGGTTTGAGCGCGCCACTTTTCTCTGCTTCATCTACCATGGCAACAGCAAGACGGTCTTTGACAGTTGCAGTTGGGTTATAAAACTCTAACTTCCCCACCACAATTGCCTTGGTGGTACCAAATAAGCGCTGAAACTTGACCAAGGGCGTATTTCCAAAAACCTGGCTGATATTGTCATAAATCTTCATAATTCTCCTTAGGGTTTATTTAATCGAAATTCATTGCGATATTTTAGGAAAATTAAAGACATGCAGAAGTGTTAATGCGCATAAAATCAATAACTCGGCGCTTAATAAGAGGCACCTGATTTCTTTGGTTATTTGCAACTAACATGCGATGAAGGTATCAGAATAAGGATTTTCCTACCTGCGAACCTTTCGCAGAAATGAAAAACGGGCAGAGTGATTGGACTCTGCCCGTGATGAAACTGAGAATTATGACTGCTGGTTAATAGACCAAAGTGTCCAGATATGTGTTCGGACCGAACGAGGTTGCTTCAGAATTGTCGTAATTTGGAATGCAATATCTTCTGAGCGAAGGAAGCTTGCAAGAACTGGTGTTCCAGGTGTGCGACCTGCGCCTAGAGCAAACTCTGTCTCGGTTCCTGCTGGGCAGACAAGTGCAACGCGAACACCCTTTTCGCGAAGTTCACGATCAAGTCCTCCTGCTAATCCAACTTGAGCATGCTTTGTTCCTGCATAAATTGATTCATCTCCGCCGCCGCGAAAGCCAGCCACAGAAGAGACTATGACAATATCTCCAGCTTTCTTGGCAATCATTGTTGGCAAACATGCTCGAATCACATGCACTGTACCTTCATAGTTGGTACGCATCATGCGATTCACTTCATCGTCGCTGTAATCCAAGATTGATCCATACATGCCAATACCCGCGTTAGGTACAACCGCGTCAATCGTTCCAAATTTATCAATTGCTGCCTTGGCAATCGCCTTTGATACCGCAGGCTCAGAACAATCTCCGGCAACATAAATAGCATTTTGTTCACCCAGTGAAGAAACTATTTCTTTCAGACGTGCCTCATTGCGCGCATTAAGAACAACCTTTGCGCCTTGTTCAACGAGTTCTTTTGCGGTTGCAGCGCCCATTCCTGCGGTGGCGCCTGTAATTACTACTACTTGTCCGGCCAGATCACGAAGTTTATAAGTCATGGTGCTGATTATGCTCGATGATCCGCTCTCGCGCTAGATGAGATTTCGAGTGAAAAAAGTTACTCGAGTTCGTTGATTAGCTTAAATTCGCTGGCGCCTAGTTGGCCTTGCTTTGTATAAAGCTCCAACTTGGCGCGGGTGTCGGCAATATCAAGGTTACGCATAGTGAGTTGGCCAATCCGGTCAGTTGGACCAAATGCTGAATCCTCATTGCGCTCCATTGAAAGCTTCTCAGGAGCATAAGAAAGAGCAGGACCTGTCGTATCAATAATTGAGAAGTCATCACCCCGACGCAAACGAATTGTCACTGTTCCCGAAATGGCAGAAGCAACCCATCGGGTAAGGGATTCGCGAAGCATGAGTGATTGAGGATCAAACCAGCGTCCCTCATAAAGTAGGCGGCCAAGCCTGCGTCCTTCAGCATGATAATTAGCAATCGTGTCTTCATTGTGAATCGCAGAAACTAAACGCTCGTAGGCAATGAATAAAAGTGCCATTCCCGGCGCTTCATAAATTCCACGTGACTTAGCTTCAATAATTCTATTTTCAATCTGATCCGCCATTCCTAGTCCATGGCGACCACCAATTTCATTTACTTCTTGCATGAGTGCAACAGAGTCTTTGAATGTCTTCTTGTTAATAGAAACAGGACGCCCCTGAGCAAATTCAATGGTGACATCTTCTGAATCAATCTTGACTGAGGAATCCCAGAACTTCACACCCATAATTGGGTCAACAATTTCAATTGAGGCGCTGAGTTCTTCTAGATTCTTTGCCTCATGTGTCGCTCCTAAAATATTGGCATCTGTTGAGTAAGCCTTCTCCGCGCTATCACGATATGGCAACTTGTGGGCAACTAGCCACTCAGACATCTCTTTGCGACCACCAAGCTCATTTACAAAATCAGCATCAAGCCAAGGCTTATAAATCTTTAAGTCAGGGTTCGCTAGTAATCCGTAGCGATAGAAGCGCTCAATGTCATTGCCTTTATATGTTGAACCATCGCCCCAAATAGAAACTCCGTCTTGAAGCATCGCGCGGACTAGCAAAGTCCCAGTTACTGCGCGCCCCAGTGGGGTTGTATTGAAATATTGTTTTCCACCACTTCTAATGTGAAAAGCGCCGCATGCAATTGCGGCAAGCCCCTCTTCGACAAGCGCTAGCTTGCAATCAACTAAGCGTGCATTTTCTGCGCCGTATTCCTTTGCCCGTCCAGGAATTGATCCAATATCTTTTTCATCATATTGACCAAGATCGGCTGTGTAAGTAAAAGGAATTGCGCCCTTCTCTCGCATCCATGCAACAGCAACCGAAGTATCAAGACCACCAGAAAAGGCAATCCCTACTTTTTGGCCTATTGGCAATGATGCGAGGACTTTTGACAT
>JBAWYW010000030.1:0-7352 GCA_037143395.1 Actinomycetes bacterium
ACTCTTGGGAAGCTGCCTGAACCGGAGTCAACCCACAGATTCTGCTGAAGAGCCGAATGTATTAGCGATTTATGGGACAGTGATGTCCCAGGGCCGATTTGAGCAGAGTCAAGTTCTGGCACATCTATGAAGACATCATCAGCTATGACCGAATTGCTTATACGTACTTTTGGCGCTAGTCTTACATTTCGCCCAATGATGCTATTCTTTATAATTGCTTCTTCTCCAACTTCAACGTCGTCCCATAGAATCGAGTCTGCTATAGACGCATTTGGCGCAATTTTGCACCGTGCTCCAAAAACCGATGGTCCTGTTATTGAAACGCCATTGCCCATATAAATGTCTTCTCCAAACGCCGCAGGGCCAAAGATCGAAACCGCTGGGGATATAATATCACTGGTTACAGCCCAAACGTTATGCCTGTGATCTCTGACACCAAGTATTGGTTCTTCTATTTTCCCAAATAGAATATCTTTATGTATTTGTGCATAACTCGATGGAGTACCAATATCGGCCCAATATCCATGAGATTTGAATGCGTAAAATGGCGATTTAGTGCCTACCATGCTCTGGAACACTTCTCTTTCCAATGAAACAAATCTATTGCTTGGTATCTCCAATAGTACTGATGGATCTATTACCCAAACGCCAACATTAACCCAGTTAGATCTAGCTTCTTCTATGCTAGGTTTTTCTTGCCAGCTAATAACTCGATCTTGTGAGTCGGTATCAATAACTCCAAATCGCGTTGGATCAGAAACTTGTGCAATGTTGACAGTAACTTGTGCGTTTTTTTCCTTGTGGAACCTAACCATTTTCTTATAATCTAAATCTGTTAGAATGTCCCCATTGAGAAGTAGAAATGTCTCCTCAAGATATTCTGCGTTGTATTTTAACGCACCCCCACTACCCAATGGTTGTGGCTCAATACTACAAGTTATTTTAGCCTTGTAGTTTTTCTTCTGTTGCTCCAGATAAGCCTGTAAGTCATTAGCAAGATAATTGATAGCAAAGACAATATTGCTCACATCATTTGCTTCCAATCTTCTTATTAGTCTATCTAAAAACGGCTGGTTGACTATCGGTAACATCGCCTTTGTAGTAGTGTATGTCAGCGGACGCAACCTAGTACCTTGCCCACCAATAAGAACAATAGCCTTCATAGAATTTACTCTCCAGTTTTTAAATAATGTTGAGGCAGTTTCAGCAAAACAATGTTTACGAAAAAATGTACTTTTGCCGATTGTAATTGAGCAGGATTAATAGGTTTAAACAACCAAAACAATATCTCTGCTTAAGTCCTGTTGCGGTCCCAGTAACCAAGTTCTTTTTCGGTACGCGAGGCTTGGTTTATATTAGTGCAAGGTGCCTCAAACCGAACATTAATCTGAGTCTCGCTGTGGGATGCCAAGGCGCTGTTTCAATATTTTCGATATTTCCGGGTCGAGGTTCAAAGAATTGGCTCCGAATAAGTGGCATAATTGTATTAAATTCTAATGGTACAGCCGCAAATCTAGTTATTTCTTGGTCTGAATACCCTAGATGCCAAGTTCGCCATATATCTTCCGCAGATGCTTTGACTTTTACAACACCAGCCAAACCTAGATTGAGGTTCGGATATTCAAACGTTAGGGAAAGAAATGTTACATCCTTTCTCTCAACTTCAATTCCGATCTCTTCTTTTACACCTCTAGTTGCTGTATCGAATACGTCTCTATCGTAATTGCCGCCGGCTTCTTTGGGCCTGAATTGCTCTTCCAGAGTTGCGCTCCACGTCCCCTTATATTCTTCAACTAAGTTTGACCTACGCACGACAATTGCCTTGTTGTCGCTGCTGACCAAAAGTAAATGGACGTAAAACATATTTGGTAAAGGCGATGACGGCAAGACAAAACTTCCATGCTGGTACTTTTCTCGAACCGTCATGTTATATAACAAAAGTTTATCATCCAATCTCGTATTAATGGCCAAGAAAGTATAATAATCCGTCGGACAAAATGTCAATTGCAGATAGTCATGGGCATCGCTTAACGGAGGGCAGTAATTCACAAGTCTGCATTTCGGATTGTTTATTTTATCGGTTTTAAAGTCCCGAATAAGACACTGCAAATCATCGTACAGGGGTTTGGCCTGACCTATAAATTCACATTTAATAGACCCGTCTTGAATGCCATTAATATCTTCATACATTGAAATACAATCACCAATAGCAGTAGCGTCAGATCCAATGTTATGGAGAAAAGACAAGATACTTTCGGATGCAAACAAATGAGAATTGAAATATGGTTTTTTAGACTCTTTGGGCATGATAGCTCTACCTTATTATGATGAACATTTAAACCGACTTAGAAAGTTTAGCAGTTCGCTTCTCAATAAATCTTTGTTGGCAATAAGATTGAGATTACTTGCTAGAGTTGACACTGCTAACACCATACCTCTGTAACAGTCCGAACATCAGACGGAATCTAGCGGTAGGATGCCAAGGCGCTGATTCGACATTCTCAAATTGCCCTGACTGTGGCTCAAATATCCGACTACGAATAAGGGGCATGATAGTCTCAGCTTCAAAGGGAACAGCCGCAAATCTGGATATTTCTCGGTCCGTGTATCCTAGATGCCAAGTTCGCCAAATATCTTCCGCAGATGCTTTGACTTTTACAACACCAGCCAAACCTAGATTGAAGTTCGGAAATTCAAACGTTAGGGAAAAAAATGTTACATCCTTTCTCTCAACTTCAATTCCGATCTCCTCTTTTACACCTCTAGTTGCTGTATCGAAAACGTCTCTATCGTAATCGTCCCCAGCTTCTTTGGGCCTGAATTGCTCTTCCAAGGTTGCGCTCCATGTGCCTCTATATTCTTCTACATGGTTAGACCTGCGCACGATAATTGCCTTGTTGTCACTGCTAACTAAAAGTAGATGGACGTAAAACATGTTCGGGAAAGGGGATGTCGGCAGATCGAAACTACTGTGCCAATACTTTTCTCGCACAGTCATGCCATTTAACAGAAGCTTTTCATCCAGTTTAGTATTTATGGCCAAGAACGAATAATAATCAGTCGGACAAAATGTCAATTGCAAATAGTCTTGAGCATCGCTTAATGGAGGTCTGTAATTTACTAATCTACATTTTGCTCCATTCTTTTCATGAGTTTTGAGACCGTTGACTATATCCCTTAAGTCATTTGGCAGCGATATAGAATTCTCTAGGAATTCACATTGCACGAGTCCTTCTGCCAAACCACCAGTGCGGTGGTACATTGAAATACAACCATCAATAGCTACTGCATCAATACCTATCGAGTCCAAATAGGCTTTAGTTTTTTTTGAAGCCAAGCCAAAAACATCCGAACCAAATATCTCTACAGAAGTTAGTCTATCAGCTTCTTTTGCAACTTTCTCTTTTTCATGTGCGAGACAATATGGTTGATGTTCTTCATATCTAGCATAATTATTTATCTTAGCCGCTTCTAGAAGCGTTTCGAGTAGTATTTTCCGTTCAGCAAATTCAATCAAATTATCAACGATTTCAGTCTTACTTATTTGCTCACTCAGAGTTCCAAGTAAAGGACGTAAAGCACGAATGTCATATATTATTCGACGCAGTTCAGCTACCTCGAAGCCTTCATTGAGAAAACTCCGAATATTCGCCAGATTGTAATTAATTTTTTTTGCCATGAAAGTGTTTGGAGATTTATTGAAATCATGGGCCGTCTTCATTCAGCTTGGTCCTAAATCTCAAAATGATCTCGTCTCCTGCCTCCCGTTACCCTGCCTAACTATATTCACACGAAATCTTGTCAGTCTCTAGCTATCACCTTGGATTAACACATATAATGTTTACTTAGACGTGACATTTCAGATTCAACCATCTCTGTAACAATCTCCTCTAGGCCAATTGTAACTGACCAATTAGGGTAATGATTTCTGAATTTTTTTGTATTGGCTATATTGCATATCTGGTCGCCTTTTCGAGGCTTGTCAACACATGTATAGTTTATCTTTTTACCGGTAATAACTTCTACAAGTGTGATACTTTCCAAAACCGAAGCACTATTGCTGCGCCCACCTCCGATGTTGTAGACTTCACCTGGTCGCGGATTTGCCGCGTATTCTGCAAATGCACGCACAACATCATAACTATGAATCTGGTCACGCAGTTGCTTGCCGCTATAACCATGTATCGTAAATGTTTTTCTCAAAATAGCAACCTTTACAAGATAAGACAAAAAACCTTGTAACTCCACCCCTGAATGGGATGGCCCAGTCAAGCAACCACCCCGAATAATGCCTACTTTTAACCCGAAAGAATGAGCGTATTCTTGAGCCATTATATCGCCAGCCGTTTTTGATGCGCCAAATAGGGTATGAGTACATTGATCAATTCTACATCTCTCATCAAGTCCTTCATAAAATCTGGAATCTGAAAATTCATAACGTGATTCCATCTCCACAACGGGTATTTCGTTTGGTGCGTTTCCATATACCTTATTAGTGCTCATGTGTATAAAAACAGCATCGGGACAATAGCAACGAGTCGCTTCAAGTAAGTGTAATGTACCTAATGCGTTGACTTCAAAATCAAGAATGGGTATCTCTTCAGCCTTTGTATGGGCAGGTTGAGCAGCACAGTGTATTACTAAATCAAATCCATGTTGCGTAAAAAGTTTGTCTATTTCTTCTTTGTTTCTAATATCTATATTGTAATTTGTGAAATTGTTGGTTTGTTCCTGTAATTTCTTAAGTTTCCACGCAACATCACCTTCTGGACCAAAAAACAATTTCCTCATATTATTGTCGATGCCAATGACTTGATTTCCATCCGTGTCAAAGTAACGAACAGCTTCCGACCCGATTAACCCTCCACTTCCTGTGACTAAAACATTCATCACATGCCTCTCGTGAATTTAGATGAAGGAGTATTGTTCGTAAAAGTTATTGACATTCCTGAAATCATATTTGGCTATCTACCAGCAGCAGGCGTACAAAAATATATGACAGCGAATACAGCCAGTGCACCTCCTGCTCTTAGCCAATTCCCAAACTTAACCTCTATGAATCCTGGAAAAACAGCAACTACCCCCCCTCCTGCAAGTGCTAATACAATCCTAAATACGGTGTATTGGAACCCTGTAGGATTGGGCTTGATCATGGCAATCGCAATTAAAGCAATTACGAATACAACACCAAAAGAAAAAGATAGAATTGCTTGAAGTCTTTTACTCATAAGTTCCTTAGCCTCATTATTAAAACCATAGACTGGCAAGTTTGCCTTATCCAATGAAGACTTTACATCACTAATAATTGCCTTGTTCAGATACATTACAACCATCCGCTGCATGTTTGCATATGCAGCGTGAGTAGGAATAATTGTTTGTGACTCAAGAGTAGAGTATTTAGCAAAACCTCCTTTGAGTAACGCAACATGACTTGGAAGTGACTTTAGTATCTCAGCGCAGTCTTCAGCAAAACCCTGTGCCCAAAGCGAACTTTTGTGCGCGCCTAATAAATCACTATTCCCGACAAATTCCTCTGTGTAATTAAAGTATTCATTCCCCCTTTGTTGACATTCAATTAGCTTTAACAACTCACTATCTTTATTGCTAATTGCTGCTAAATAGTCGTGTATGGCTGACAGGTAACGGTTCTTAAGCGTAGCAATCTTTTCTTTTGCCATTACTACATCTTGCTCTTTCGTCTTTCCCATTTTATTTGTCTTCCATTGTCACTGAAATTGCAAGTGCAATAAGTGTACGCAAATCAGAATTATCAACTCCTTCAAATAATCCAACAATAGTAGTGGGGCACTCCTCTGATATAATTACGTGCAACTCAGACTCCATCAACTGTCTGTTCGCGGCAATTCTTTTGGCAATCATCTTTAGTTGGAGTGCTGTAGGATTCCATTTATAAATCTTGCCTATATTTTCTAACTCACTCTGGAAGTTATCAAGTATCATTTCAGCTCCTTTGTGTTTCTTGGATAGCTAATGCAATAAGCGTATTAAGATCAGAGTTGTCGAGTCCTTTGTAGACACAAGTTCCCGCAGAAGGACAATATTTCTTTACTATTTGTCCAAAATCATGAAGCGATTTAATACTTCCCTGTTCATTTTGTTTACGTACATCTTGAAAGATATATCTTAGCTGATCTTTATTTGGCTCAATCGAGTTGGTGCCAAATATAATTCTTATCTCATTTGAAAGGTTCATTCCCACACTCTCCTTCTTGGGTGTCCTTGGGGTCCGTTGGCTGATTCTCGTTACTGGCACCGAACCTATCCCGCCTCAACCTCCGACGTAATCTGATTCACATATGCCCGCTCAACCGTCTGTAGCGTCTGGTATAATCCACTATTTCTGATCTGCCAGCCAATCAGTTGCGGGCTCACCTGGAAGTGCTCTACCAATGCGTCGATGGCCGAAGCAGCATCCGGCTGACGCCGAATAAACTCACCGATGCTTTCCTGCGGCACCAGTAACTCCGCCGCAAAGGCGTTGGCCTTTTGCTCGATGAATTTGGGAGTCAATCCGCCCAGCACCTCTGCTGCCGGTAGCGCCTTGCCGCGATCCATCAGGAGATGGCAGATCTCATGGGCGAGGGTACTCCGTTCACCGAAAGTGTGCACAGCCCGTGAGCCTTCCCCGACATTTAGCAGTATCGCCGGGCCATGATTGTTTCCCCAGCAGGCAACGGCGTCGATACGACAGTGATCCAGTTCCACGGTTTTCACCGGCACATGCCATCCCTGCAATATGCCCAGCGGATTCACGGCCATCGTTGCCGGAACATCAAGCTTCCCGCGCAACCACTGCGCCAAGCGGTAACCGTCTTCATACGGAACTTTTCCGTAAAGAACCAGCTCTGCCTCACAGGCAGCCATCATTCGGCGCAACCGAAAACATAAGGGTCGCGTCTACATTTTTCACAAACTTCGCACACCACTGGAGGGGTGGAGGGACATTCTTTGCAATTTTCTAACATCTCGGCCAAGTTACTTTCTAAAATCGTTGCCTATCCCAACTAATTCTCAATCCTGAACAACGTATCCCCCTGCGACAACTTCACGATAAAATACTCTACCCAATTCAACTCTTCCGGCAGCTTGTCCTTGAGAATCGACGCCACAAACTGAATGCCTTTATCGTTCACCATCCGGGCGATTTTCAGGAGATGATTATCGTGCATCAACTCCTTTTTGTCATTCAAAAAAATGTTCTTACAATGCCTGCTGCTCATCCTTCACAGCCTTCTCTGTCAAGGTGCGCCGTAACAGTGGCAGAACTGCCAAGTCTTTGTCATGACCGGTTTCTTCCTTGACCGCAATGAGCACGTCAAGATCAAGCAGAT
>JBAWYW010000031.1:0-7280 GCA_037143395.1 Actinomycetes bacterium
TTTTCAAGACCGGTGCACTCGGCCGCTATGCGAGCCCTCCGTGGGCAAACTTACCTGTAGTGATGTTAGTTCGGCAAAACAGAGTGCCTATTACGCAGGAAGCTCCAACAACTCCTCAATAACTATTGCAACGCCATCTAAATGATGGGCTTGGGCAACAAACTTTGCATTCTTCACTCCATCTTGATGACCATTAGACATTGCCCACGATCTACCAGCCCATTTGAGCATTGAGAAATCATTTGGATTATCACCAAATGTCACAGAATCTTCTGCCCCGATACCTAAGCGAGCAGCAAGCTTTTCTAGTGTCTCACCTTTGCTCACACCTTTTGCTGAAATTTCCAACAAGGATTCATCCGGGTTGGAGTGAGTAACAGTGACAATATCTGATACGAGTGGTTCAGCGATGGCAAGCATCTCATCTGATGTGTAATCAAAGTCTGAACATCGCGCCATTATTTTAAATGCTGGTTGCGTTAACTTCTCTTCAATCTTGATAACGCCAACATTATCTGCACCTAAATCCCACCGGGGGGCATAAATTTTCTCACGGTGAAATTTCTCCTCATATTCAACTGCAAATGAAACTGTTGGCAAGGCATTACGCATCCTATTAACGAACTCAAATTGAGTTTCAACTGGAATCAGCCATTGCTCAATAACCTTCTCAGTGATTAAGTCATAATGAAGCGCACCATTGGCGCAAATAGCATGACCGAATCCGAATGCATCTCTCACTTCACGCATCCACCGAGGAGGTCTGCCGGTAACAAAAAAGATTTCAACGCCGAGATCTCTGGCAGCCGTAAACGCCTCAACAGTCCGCTTTGAAATTCCTTGTTCGGCGACAATTGTCCCGTCAAGATCGGTGCCAATAAGTTTTGGCCTTTTTCCAGTTATGCCGGAAGTAATCTGTCGACTCCTAAGAATGGCTGAAGAGCTGCTGGAACTTTTACTGAGCCATCGCTTTGTTGATGATTTTCTAAGATCGCAACAATCATGCGTGGAATTGCAACAAGTGTGCCGTTAAGGGTGGCAACTGGCTTTGTTGCCTCTCCGTCGCGGTAACGAATATTTAGGCGACGAGCTTGAAATTCTGTGCAGTTAGAAGTGCTTGTCACTTCGCGATAAGCATTTTGTGTAGGAATCCACGCTTCAATATCAAATTTACGTATGGCACTTGCCCCTAAGTCTCCTGATGCCACATCAATCACCCGATAAGGGATCTCCATCGCGTTCATGAAATCTTTCTCCCATTGCAAAAGACGCTTGTGTTCTTCGAGTGCATCTTCTGGCTTGCAGAAGGTAAACATCTCAACCTTGTCGAACTGGTGAACACGAATAATTCCGCGGGTATCTTTTCCATACGTTCCAGCTTCACGGCGGAAACATGATGAATATCCCGCATAACGCAAAGGCAACTGATCCACGATTTCATCCATGTGATAGGCGGCAAGTGGAACTTCACTTGTGCCTACAAGGTAGAAATCGTCTTCTTCTAAATGGAAAACATTCTCGGCAGCTTGCCCAAGAAAACCAGTGCCTTCCATCGCCGCTGGTTTGACCAAGACTGGAGGGATAACAGGAGTAAAACCAGATTTTGTTGCTGATGAAATTGCATAATTAACAAGCGCGAATTCAAGTAGAGCTCCAGGACCAGTGAGGTAATAAAACCTAGAACCAGAAACCTTTGCGCCTCGCTCTGTATCAATCGCTTTAAGAATCTTGCCAAGCTCAACGTGATCTTTTGCCTCAAAACCTTCCTTCGCAAAGTCACGTGGTGTTCCAACAGTTTCTAACACTACGAAATCTTCTTCTCCCCCTACTGGGGCGGCAGGGTCGATCAAATTATGAATCTGAAGTAAGAGTGCATCAGCTGTTGCTTCAGCCTCACCACGCGCAGCCTCTGCTGCTTTTACTTTTGCAGATAAATCTTTGGCCTTCTCTAGTAGGGCAGTTTTCTCATCACCTTTGGCTGCGCCAACAGATTTAGATAGGACATTTTGTTCTGCTCGTAGAGTTTCAAATGCGCTAATTGCAGCGCGCCTAGCCTCGTCAGCAGTTAAAAGTTGATCAACAACAGCAGGGTTTTCACCACGTACTTTTTGTGAGTCGCGGACTCTCTGGGGATCATCGCGAAGAATTTTAAGATCAATCACAGGGTAAGCCTACCGATTGGATTTTCCATTATGGGTGCGAGGGTATGAACCCAACACACGGATGTCGTCACAAATTTTGCGCAACCCCTCAACTGATTGGGCAACTGGTGCATCAGTCAGGTGACCTTCAACATCGATAATGAAGTGATAGTGACCGAGCTCGCGTCCTGTTGGGCGACTTTGAATGAATGTGAGGTTTACATTATTTTTTGCGAATTCAGTCAATATTTCAAGTAAAGCTCCTGCATGGTCAATATCTATGTATGCAACAAGTGATGTGCGATCACTCCCAGTTGGAGCTGAAAGTTTTCCCTCACGCTCAACAACAACAAAACGTGTCACAGCTACATCGTTATCTCCGATGTTTTTAGCAATTACTTGTAGCCCATACTTTTCTGCAGCAATCTCTGCTGCAATGGCCGCATCCCAGTTTCCGTCTTTGAGTCCCTCTGCAGCTGCAGCAGTCGATGGCGTTGTAATCACTTCTGCGCCAGGCAATTCCCGGGCGATATAAGCACGGCATTGAGATTCAGCATGTGGATGGGTTGCAATACGAGTAATTTTCTTTCCAACGTTTTCTGGCAACACCATGAGAGAAAAAGTAACTGCGAGAGTTGTTTCAGCCACAATCACAAGTGGTTTACCTGTGGCTAACTCATCGAGCGTTCTTGCTACAACACCCTCGACTGAATTTTCGATGGGGACGAGAGCTCTTTCAGCCAGACCATTTCTCACTGCATCAAGAGCAGCAGTGACATTTGCATATGGGGTCAGCTCATCATCGCTTTTTGCGATACCTCGAAGGGCGCTCTCTGTAAAAGTTCCCGAAGGCCCTAGATATGCATAATGAGTCACTGAGTAAGGGTATCTCACGCAGCATTACCCCCATTAGGCTATTTCTATGAGCACTCCATCATCTAGTAGCGCGAAGGGACGATTTAAAACAATCGCGCGAAGTGAAGTTGGATTAGTGCGCGATGGAAATGAAGACTCTGCTTTGATCTCTCCAGTCTTACTTGCTGTGGCAGACGGTATGGGAGGGCACGCAGGAGGAGAAGTTGCTTCGCGCATTGCAATAAATACCCTCAAACAACTCAGCGCAGTATTAGATGATGCCGCTCTTGATAGTGAATCTCGTGAAGATTTACTTCTGAATATCTCTTTTTCCATCGACCATGAATTGTCAGAAGAATCTAACGCCAACCATGATCTACACGGGATGGGCACAACCCTCACGGCGATCCACATCAATGGTGAGAATATTGAGCTTCTTCACATTGGCGACTCACGGTGTTACCGGTGGCGAGATAAAAAACTTACCCAACTCAGCCATGACCACACTGTTATGCAAGAACTACTTGATCAAGGAAGGCTTACCCCTGAAGAAGTATTCGATCATCCCCAAAGGTCTCTGCTCACACAGGTTCTTATGGGCGATAGTGGAATTGATCCAATACTCAGCGTTCACGAGATAAAAGATGGAGATAAATTTCTTCTATGTAGTGATGGACTTAGCTCTGTCCTTTCAGATTATGAGATTGCCTCAATCATTAAAAATACTGATGATGAAAAAGTTGTCGATAGTTTAGTTGATGGTGTTCTTAAAAAAGGTGCACCCGATAACATAACAATCTTGTGGAGTGAAGTTGTTGATGAAAAAGATGCAAGCAAAACTGCGCTCTTGGGTGCTGCGCTATGAGTAGATTATTTAATAGCCGATACAAAATCGGTGAGATGATCGGTACTGGTGGAATGGCCGATGTCTATATTGCAGAAGACACGCGACTCAATAGAAAAGTAGCTGTAAAGATACTTCGCAGTGATTTAGCAAGAGACCCCGCTTTTGTTGCTCGTTTCAAGAAAGAAGCGCTAGCCGCTGGTGGCCTTAGCCATCCTGGAATTGTCGCGGTTTACGACTCAGGAATCGATGGTGAAGATTCTTATATTGTCATGGAGTTAGTAAGTGGCCATACCCTTCGAGACATTCTTCAGTCAAATACTTTAATGCCAGAATCAAAAGCACTCGATATTGCTTGCCAAATACTTGAAGCACTTGATTATTCCCACTCCAAAGGAATTGTTCACAGAGACATTAAGCCAGGAAACATCATGATGACAAATTCTGGTCAGGTAAAAGTGATGGATTTTGGAATTGCCCGTGCCATGGATGATTACGGCGCAACAATGACAAATACTTTTAATGTTGTTGGCACAGCGCAATATTTGTCACCTGAACAAGCAACTGGTGAACCTGCTGATCAGCGCAGTGATATTTATTCCGTTGGTTGCTTGCTCTATGAATTACTGATTGGTCGCCCACCATTTTCGGGTGATACTCCAGTATCTATCGCATTCCAGCATGTTTCAGCGCCACTTATTGCGCCATCTGAAATTAATTCAGAGATAGATGAAAGCCTAGATATAGTTCTTAAGGTCGCTCTTTCAAAAGACCCTTCTCATCGCTATCAAGATGCTGGTGCAATGCTTGATGACCTTCGTAGAGCAATACGAGGAGAGCAAGTAACAACAAAAATTCGAAGGATTAAACCTAAAAGAAATTATTTAGTTGCAGGAATTTCCCTTTTGGCAGTTCTCGCATTAGTAGTAGCAGGGCTCTCTTTCACGGGTAAAAAGAGCACAACTTTTGAGCTACCCAATGTCGTGGGGCTTACTGTTGATCAAGCTAAGGCGCTGCTGCCTAACTACACGATTAACTTGCAGCAAGCCCCTGACTCAAGAATCCCAGAAGGACGAATTGCAAGCCAATTACCGCTTGCCTCAACGCGTGTGCTGCGCGGAAGTAGCGTCACATTAACTCTTTCACAAGGACCCGGTAACACAACTGTTCCGGCATCAATTATCGGTCAGACCTTGATTAATGCTCAGGCAATTATCAGTGCAGCTGGACTTTTTGTTTCACAAACAACACCAGTAGATTCAAGTCAACCACCTGGAACAGTCTTAGCCGTCACACCAACTCCAGGAAGTGTCTTGCCTGCAGGAAGCCCTATTCAGTTACAAATCTCGAGTGGAAGTCTGCAAGTACCTTCTCTTGTTGGACTCACAGGAATTCAAGCACTTGCAACACTTACTGAAGCAGGATTTCTCGTGAAGACAGTTAATGCATATGACCCAACACAACCTGTTGGAAATGTGTTAGCGCAAGCACCTGCTGCTGGAACAACTCAAAATATCGGTTCATCCGTGGCAATTACGGTGAACACACAACCTAACGGTTAACTACAGCCGTCAATCCTTCAGAGCGAGCGCGAGCGCCTTTATCCCCGCACTCCTCCAGCCAATTACCCAACATCTGATGTCCGTGTTCTGTGAGTACTGACTCCGGATGAAATTGCACACCAGAAATTGGCAAAGTCTTATGTTTAATTGCCATAACAATTCCCGATTCAGTACTTCCAATAACCTCGAGCTCTGGTGGCAACGTATCTGTCTCAATTGCGAGTGAGTGGTATCGAGTTGCAGTAAACGGTGTTGGCAAGTTTTCTAAAACACCACGTGATGTGTGGTGAACAAGTGAAGTCTTTCCATGAAGCAATTCGGGCGCGCGGCTTACAGTTGCGCCAAATGCGACGCCGATCGCTTGATGGCCTAAGCAGACACCAAAGAGTGGAATCTTTTTCTCCGCGCAATAGCGAACAAGTTCAACGCTTATTCCTGCCTCTTCTGGAGTTCCAGGGCCCGGAGAGATCAGAACTCCATCAAAGTTCTGCGCCTCTGATAGCTCCACTTCATCATTTCGCTTAACAGTTACCTCTGCGCCAAGTTGGCCAAGGTATTGCACCAAGTTATAGACAAAGGAGTCGTAGTTGTCGACGACGAGAATCTTGGCGGGCATGGTCAAAGGCTATTAGGTATGTAGTAACCTTCGCTTATGCCTAAATCACGTAGCCGCAAGAAAGCCCCTGTTTACATCCCAGATGAGCTTGCCCATCTTGCGCCCGTTCCTGAAGAGAGCCCACGCTGGCTTGCCCCGCTTATGGTGGGAGCATTCCTTGCAGGCTTGATCTGGATCGTTATCTTCTACGTCAGCGGCACCCTCTATCCAGTGCCTCATATTGGCGCCTGGAACATGGTGATCGGCTTTGGATTTATCGCAGCAGGCTTCACCCTTGCCACCAAGTGGCGCTAGAACTTTCTCCCGCTTAATTACATCCTTGTAATTCTCCACACCGTGGACAAACCCTGTGGAGAACTTAGGGCTATTCTCAGACAATTCCCAGCCAGCAGGTGGATGCTCTGAGACGAGGTGATAGATATGAATAGTTCTTCCGCTCTTAAAGAAAGAGTCCCTGCCGTGGCAAATGAAAATAGTGGTGAGTCAAAGACTCAACGCATTCTTGTTGTTGACGATGAAAGTTCCATTAGCGAACTTATTGCGACCAGCCTTCGTTTTGTTGGCTTTGATGTCCGCACCGCAGCTACTGGTTCACAAGCACTTTCTATCGCAGAGGAATTTAAACCTCATGCGCTCATTTTAGATGTGATGCTTCCAGACCAAGATGGTTTTGAAGTATGTCGCCAATTACGTCAAGACGGTCATAGCGTTGGCGTTCTTTTTCTTACAGCAAAAGACACTGTTGAAGACAAGATCGCTGGTTTAACAATCGGCGGCGATGATTACATGACTAAGCCGTTTTCACTTGAAGAGCTTGTTGCTCGTCTGCGCGCGCTGCTTCGCCGAATTGGTGTTGTTGAATCGGTTGTCGATGACGAGAAAGTTCGCTTTGCAGATCTTGAACTAGATGAGGCGACTCATGAAGTTCGCAGAGCTGGAAACCTCATTGATCTTTCCCCTACTGAGTTTCTCCTGCTTCGCTATCTCATGATCAATGCTGATCGCGTTGTAAGTAAGTCACAAATTTTAGATCACGTATGGCAATACGACTTCCGCGGAGACGCTGGAATTGTTGAGACATATGTTTCCTACCTTCGCAAAAAGATTGATATCTATAAGCCAGAACTTATTCACACAGTTCGTGGTGTCGGATATCGAATGCGAATGCCTGCGGTTAAGTAAACCCAAGTATCTCCCCCATGGCAAGGATAAATAAAGTCTCTGGTTGGAGTCTGCGATCAAGACTTCTACTTGCAACTTTG
>JBAWYW010000032.1:0-6903 GCA_037143395.1 Actinomycetes bacterium
TCGAGCGTTCTGGAAAATTGCTAGAAGCACAGCGGCTTCGCATGCGCACGACCTTTGATATTGAAATGATGCAGCAACTGGGTTTTTGCTCGGGAATTGAAAACTATTCGCGCCATATTGATGGTCGGGCTGCAGGTTCCCCTCCAAACTGTCTCCTTGACTATTTCCCTGAGGATTTCTTGGTAGTCATTGATGAATCTCATGTAAGTGTTCCGCAAATTGGAGCTATGCACGAGGGAGACGCAGCAAGAAAAAGAACTCTTGTTGAACATGGCTTCCGGCTTCCTAGCGCGTTAGATAACAGACCCCTTAGATTTGATGAGTTTTTAACTCGTAAAGGACAGACTGTTTATCTTTCTGCAACACCAGGAAAATATGAGATGGAGAAGGTGCAAGGCGATGTTGTTGAGCAAGTAATTCGCCCGACCGGTCTTATCGATCCTGCCATCATCGTTAAACCAGTCAAAGGTCAGATCGATGATCTTGTAGGTGAGATTCGCATTCGGGCAGAACGCAACGAAAGAGTCCTCGTGACAACTTTGACAAAGAAGATGTCGGAAGATCTGACTGACTATCTTCTCGGTCTTGGAATCAAGGTGAGATATCTCCACTCCGAAGTTGATACTTTGCGCCGCGTTGAGCTTCTGCGTGAACTTCGGTCAGGTGAATATGACGTACTTATTGGCATCAACCTTCTACGAGAAGGATTGGATCTTCCAGAGGTCTCACTCGTTGCAATTTTGGATGCTGATAAAGAAGGCTTCTTGCGTTCAGCAACATCATTGATTCAAACAATTGGACGTGCCGCCCGAAATGTTTCGGGTGAAGTGCATATGTATGCCGACAACATGACAAAGGCCATGACACAAGCAATTGATGAGACTAATAGGCGACGCAACAAGCAGATTGCCTATAACAAAGAAAAGGGTATCGACCCGCAGCCATTGCGCAAAAAGATTGCTGACATCACAGATCTGATTACAAAAGAGGCTTTGGATACTGAATCCCTAAGCGCCCAAAGTAAGCACAGCAAGATTAAGTCAGGCGGAGCCCCTTCCTTAGGCGTTCGAAAGGGGGAGAAGGTCTCTTTGCCAAGACAAGAGCTTCTAGCACTCATAGAATCTCTCACCGAGCAGATGAAGATGTCTGCTGCTGAATTACATTTCGAACTAGCGGCGCGCCTTCGTGATGAACTCAGAGATTTGAAAAAAGAGCTACGAGGAATGGAGGAGGCTGGAACATGAGTACAGATCGCCTCATCATTCGTGGAGCACGTGAGCACAACCTAAAGGATGTTTCTCTAGATCTCCCTCGTAATGCTTTGATAGTTTTCACAGGCCTTTCCGGCTCTGGTAAATCATCGCTTGCCTTCGACACAATTTTCGCAGAAGGACAACGCAGATATGTTGAGTCCCTTTCAGCCTACGCACGACAATTTCTGGGCCAAATGGATAAGCCCGATGTTGATTTCATCGAAGGTTTATCGCCCGCAGTTTCTATTGATCAAAAATCAACCAATAGAAATCCCCGTTCAACCGTAGGAACAATCACGGAAGTTTATGACTATCTTCGCCTACTTTTTGCTCGTGCGGGCAGACCCCATTGTCCAAACTGCAGTAAGCCCATTGCAAGACAAACACCTCAAAACATTGTTGATCAAATTCTTGAGTTAGAAGAAGGTTCTCGTTTTCAAGTACTTGCTCCAGTTGTGCGAGAGAGAAAGGGTGAGTTCGTTGATCTCTTCAATGATTTCACAACCCAAGGTTTCTCCCGAGCAAGGGTTGATGGCGTTGTATATGCGCTTAATGAAGTCCCGAAACTGAAAAAGCAAGAGAAACATTCAATCGAGGTAGTTGTTGATCGACTAGCTGTAAAAAAGGAGTCCAAGTCACGGATTACCGACTCGATAGAAACCGCTCTGAAATTGGCAAACGGATTGGTTGTATTGGACTTTGTTGACCTGAAAGCGACAGATCCTCTAAAAGAGAAAGTATTTTCTGAGCACATGGCCTGCCATGACTGTGGACTATCTTTCGAAGAGATGGAGCCTCGCTCATTTTCTTTTAACTCCCCATTTGGAGCTTGCCCAGATTGCACAGGTATTGGCACAAGGCTTGAGGTTGATGAGGAGTTGGTAGTTCCGGATGACTCACTCTCACTCAACGATGGAGCAATTGCGCCATGGTCTGGCGGACATTCTGCCGAATACTTCAATCGCCTCCTAGTCGGTCTTGCGGAAGACATGAAGTTCTCCATGAACGTCCCATGGAAGAAGCTCTCGGTTAAGGCAAAACAAGCAGTTCTTCATGGGTCAGATTATGAAGTACATGTGAAATACAAAAATCGTTATGGAAGAGTTCGAAACTATTCCACTGGCTTTGAGGGTGTTATTGGATTTATCCAGCGTAAGCACTCTGAAACCGATTCTGACTTTAGCCGTGAGAAGTATGAAGCTTATATGCGAGAAACCCCTTGCCCTGTATGTAAAGGAGCGAGACTTAAGCCAGAAGTGCTTGCAGTAACACTTGGCGGGAAAAATATCTGGGAGATTTGCGAACTCTCAATTGCTGACTGCGCTGTGTTTCTAAAGAAAATCTCTCTCAACGCCCGCGAGAAGAAGATCGCAGATCGTGTTTTGAAAGAGGTACATGCCCGGCTTGGATTCTTGCTAGATGTCGGTCTTGATTACCTCTCCTTAGAGCGTCCCGCCGCAACTCTGTCCGGTGGAGAAGCGCAACGAATTCGCCTTGCGACGCAAATTGGTTCGGGACTTACCGGCGTCCTCTACGTCTTAGATGAACCAAGTATTGGATTGCATCAAAGGGACAACCGCAGGTTGATTGACACACTTATGCGTCTTCGAGATTTGGGTAACACTCTTATCGTTGTTGAGCATGATGAAGACACGATTCGGGTTGCGGATTGGATTGTAGATATCGGCCCAGGTGCTGGTGAACATGGAGGAAAAGTCGTCTCCTCCGGGGATTACGCCGCACTTATAAACGCTCCCGAATCCATTACAGGTGACTACCTTTCAGGGCGTAAGTCAATTCCTATCCCCAAAAAGCGTCGTACTTCTGACGCCAAAAAAGTACTTGTTATCAAGGAAGCTAAAGAGAACAATCTAAAAAATATTGATGTTTCCTTCCCGCTCGGAGTTTTTACAGCCGTTACGGGTGTAAGTGGTTCAGGAAAGTCCACATTGGTAAATGACATCTTGTATTCAGTATTGGCAAATAAGCTCAACGGAGCCCGAATTGTTCCAGGGCGGCATAGGACAATCGCCGGTATTGATCAGTTAGACAAAGTAGTACACGTCGATCAGTCACCAATTGGAAGAACTCCTAGATCAAACCCTGCAACGTACACAGGTGTATTCGACAAGGTCCGAGCATTGTTTGCAGAGACTGCAGAAGCAAAAATTAGAGGCTATCAACAAGGGCGTTTCTCATTTAACGTGAAGGGTGGTCGCTGCGAAAACTGCTCTGGTGATGGAACTATTACTATCGAGATGAACTTTCTTCCCGATGTTTATGTTCCTTGTGAAGTGTGTCATGGAGCTAGGTATAACCGAGAGACTCTTGAAGTTCGCTACAAAGCAAAGACGATTGCCGAAGTTCTCGATATGCCCATCGAAGAAGCGTCGAAGTTCTTTGAATCGGTTCCAGCAATCGCCCGTTATCTCACGACGCTCAATGATGTTGGCCTTGGTTATGTCAGATTAGGCCAATCAGCACCGACGCTATCTGGCGGCGAGGCACAGCGTGTGAAGTTAGCAACGGAGCTTCAACGTCGATCTACGGGGCGCACGATCTATGTTTTAGATGAACCAACAACAGGGCTTCACTTTGAAGATGTCAGAAAGCTTCTCATTGTTCTCAACCGCCTTGTTGATACTGGAAATACAGTGATTGTCATTGAGCATAATTTGGATGTTATTAAGTCTGCTGACTGGGTCATTGATATGGGACCAGAGGGTGGCGCCGGTGGGGGAACAGTTATCACAGAGGGCACGCCAGAAGTCGTCGCTAAAGATGTGAAGAGCTACACAGGAAAATTCTTGGCAGAAGTATTGAAGTAGTTGAGAAGCAATGAGTAATCCAGCTGATTATCGTCCTTCGAATATTCCTTCCGATCCAGGGGTTTACCGATTTTTTGATAAGAATGACAAAGTAATTTATGTTGGAAAAGCTAAGAATCTAAAGAACCGCCTCTCTTCATATTTTGGAAATAACCTCGCCACAAAAACTTATCGCATGGTTCACACAGCAGTTCGCGTTGATTGGACAATCGTAGGAAGTGAAATAGAGGCCCTCGCTCTTGAATTCACTTGGATCAAATCGGAAAATCCCCAATTTAATGTTCAGTTTAAAGATGACAAGACATACCCTTATTTAGCTGTCTCACTAGCCGAAGATTTCCCACGTCTTTATGTCACCCGGTCTAAGCACACGAAAGGGAATAGATATTTTGGTCCCTTCACCCGTACATGGGCGCTTCGTGGGACGGTCGATGTCTTACAGAAGATATTTCCGATCCGTGCCTGCAACCAATCCAATTTCAATCGCGCTGTAGCCACTAAACGCCAGTGCCTCCTTGGAGATATTGGTAAGTGCGCGGCTCCTTGTGTTGAGTGGATCAGCAAAGAAGAGCACACCGCGTTAGCTAAAAACCTTGTTGCCTACCTTGATCAGAACCCAACTGATATTAGTGAGTCCGTATCCCGCGATATGCAACGAGCAGCCGAGAACGAAGAGTACGAATTAGCTGCCAAGCTACGAGACCAACTTGCGGCGCTTCGTTCTACAACTGAACTCACAGAGGTCTCACTCAACAATAACTTTTCTGCAGATCTAGTCGGCATCCACCAGGAGATTACTCACGCCGCCGCATCGCTATTCTCAATTCGGGATGGAAGAATAGTTGCATCACGGGCGTGGATCATAGACCTCGCTGATGTGCTCGAGGATGCGGACGTTATTGAATCTGCCCTTGCCAAGATTTACGCTGACAACAAAATCCCAAATGAAATTCTGATTGATAGAGATTTACAGGAAACTTCCTTGTTAGAGGCATGGCTTGAGAAGCTGAGTGATCATAAAGTGAAGATATCGGTCCCTCAACGCGGTGAAAAGTTTGACATGATGCGCGTAGTTCAACGCAATGCCCAACAAGCACTCATTCAATATTTGAGCAAGAGATCAAATGACAGCGCTGTAGTAGGAAAAGCGTTGGAGGAGCTTTCTGATGAGCTATCTCTCCCGGAGTTACCCCTTCGCATAGAGTGCTTTGACGTCTCTAATATTCAGGGTAAACATATGGTTGCCTCCATGGTGGTTTTTGAAGATGGGCAACCAAAAAAGAGTGACTATAGAAGATTTGCGATTGATGACGATGCGGGTTTTGACGATACCCGCGCAATGAATCATGTGATTACTCGCAGGATGAAAAGATACTTATCTGAACGAGAGATTGATCCTCAAGAAATTAAAGTACAAGGGGGAGCTAATCCTAAATTTGCCTATCCGCCAAAGCTCATTGTTGTTGATGGAGGTGCACCCCAAGTAAATGCTGCTTATCAAGCGCTACTTTCCCTCGGGCTTGAATATATCCCGCTTGTGGGTCTAGCAAAGCGCTTGGAGGAAGTTTGGTTACCAAATAATCCAGATCCAATTATTTTCCCTAGGCACAGCGAAGGACTTTATCTCCTCCAGCGGGTCAGAGATGAAGCACACCGCTTTGCAATCAATTTCCACAGATCAAAGCGATCTGCTGTGATGTTGGAATCCTTACTTGATGATGTCCCACTCCTTGGAGAAGTACGCCGCAAGGCTCTACTGGATCACTTTGGTTCTGTTGGGGCTATTAGAAAAGCAAGTATCGAACAAATAGCTTCCATACCTGGAATAGGGGAGAAGATTGCTCATATGGTTCAAGGAGCGCTACCTAAATCTGAGAGCATTGATATGAGTACCGGAGAGATTCGCGAGTAGACTTGTCTCATGTCGAGTGAAGTTGTTGTTATCACTGGTATGAGCGGAGCGGGCCGTTCAACTGTTGCGCATGCAATGGAAGATCTGGGCTGGTACGTAGTTGATAACTTACCTCCATCATTGCTCGCAAACCTTTGTGATATGGCTGGAGCGACTGCTCCAAAAATCGCAGTAGTTATTGATGTCAGAGTGCGCGAATTTTTTGATGCTCTCAATGCCGGATTGAGTGAGATTGCTGACCGTGGAATTTCTAGGCGGGTTCTCTTTGTTGATGCGGCAGATGATGTTTTGGTTAGGCGCTTTGAAGCAACGCGTAGACCTCATCCCCTGCAGGGATCTGAACGTATCCTCGACGGAATTGCTAAAGAACGAGATCGCCTCCGAGAAGTTCGCTCAGTTGCCGACATCGTGATTGATTCCTCATCACTTAATATTCACCAACTCGATCAGAAGATTGCCTCACTTTTTGAGTCCTCTGATGATGCGGACCTTCGCGTAAACATTCTCTCTTTTGGTTACAAATACGGAATTCCTATTGATGCTGATCTTGTGATGGATTGCAGATTTATCGCTAACCCCCACTGGATTCCCGAACTTCGACCATTGACTGGCTTAGATAAACCGGTGTCAGCCAAAGTTCTAGACAATGCAAATGTTCAGGACTTTTTGGAGAAGTACCAATCTCTCTTTGAAACAATGGCGACAGGCTTCTTTCAAGAAGGAAGAAAGTATTTAACTTTGGCGGTTGGCTGCACTGGAGGTAAGCATCGCTCAGTTGCGGTTGCCGAAGAACTAGCCAGCAGACTTAATTCTAGTTCAGTGGCAGGTGAGAAGAAGATAGAGGCGACTGCTGTTCATCGCGATTTAGGCAGAGAGTTGTGAAGAATCTAAAGATTGTTTCACTTGGTGG
>JBAWYW010000033.1:0-6850 GCA_037143395.1 Actinomycetes bacterium
CCTATCGAGAGAAGATTGCTGCAACTGGGCTAGTTTTTTCAGGGATATCACCTGATGGTCACCTGGTCGAGTTCGTAGAACTTCCAAGAGAAGTC
This sequence comes from Actinomycetes bacterium, assembly GCA_037143395.1. Taxonomy (GTDB): domain Bacteria; phylum Actinomycetota; class Actinomycetes; order Nanopelagicales; family Nanopelagicaceae; genus PALSA-747. The sequence continues at coordinate 96 of JBAWYW010000033.1, forward strand.
CATCCTTTCTATGTAGGCACTCAAGCTCATCCAGAGTTTCTCTCTAGACCGACACGGGCTCATCCACTTTTCTCAGGGCTAATCGCAGCTGCCCTTAAGGCTCGCACGGGTGATGGCTCCTGATTTCTCGCTCATCCGCGAGTATCTCAATCACTTAACAGTTGAAAGAGGGCTGAGTAAAAATACAATCTCAGCGTATAACCGCGATCTAGAACGGTTTTTCACATTCCTTGATGTTCAAAAGGTTGACCCGCTCCGCACTCAAGAAGGGAATCTCACCGATTATGTAGTTTCCTTGCGAATGAATGATCTCTCAGAAAGCAGTATCTCCAGAGGTGTAGTTGCAATTCGCAATTGGATGGAATTCACAAGCAAGGAGAGAAAATTTGTGAATCCCATAAAGGATTTCAAACCTCCAAAACCAAATTTGAGGTTGCCCAAAGCTCTAAAAATTGAGGAAGTGGCAAGTTTGATTTCCTCTGTATCAATGGGGGATACGCCTTCAGCGCTCCGAGATGGCGCGATCGTTGAATTGCTTTACGGAACAGGCGCGCGAATATCAGAAATTGTTGCGCTTAATGTTCAAGATATATCGAAATTCGATGGTGACCAAGTGACAGCGCTTCGCTTAAGTGGCAAGGGTGGAAAGACGCGTGTGGTGCCTATAGGCAAATATGCACAGATTGCATTGGATCAATACCTAGTTCGAGTTCGCCCGGGACTACTTAAAAAGCAAGAGAGCGCTCTTTTTCTTAATTCCAGAGGATCTCGTCTTAGCCGTCAGAGTATCTGGAGCATGATCGCTCATGGGGCGCAGTCTGCTGGAATAGCCTCGGATGTGTCTCCGCATTCTCTGAGACATAGTTTTGCTACGCATTTGTTAGATGGCGGCGCTGACATTCGAGTTGTCCAAGAATTGTTAGGACATTCATCCGTGACCACAACCCAGATCTACACACTCGTCACTATCGATAAATTACGAGAGAGTTACGCGCAGGCACATCCCCGCGCAAAAAATTAACGGCCTCGAAGTCTGCGAGCAATAATGCTCTGATCGCCCTTTGATTCTAAATCAGCAATGATGATCGCAAGTGATTCACGAACGATTCGGCCACGATCTACAGCAAGACCAAGATCACCGCGAAGTGCTAGGCGAGCTTGCTCCAAATCGTAAAGCTCTTCGGGAGAAAGGTAGACCGTAATTTTTTCGTCATGGCGTTCACGGCCACTTGGTGACTTATCAAAAGAATTAACCCTACGACGAGGTGTTGTGCGTACAGATTTTTTGCCGGCCGCAGAAATAGGACCGTCTGGCTGATCTTCAATAGGAGTAGGCGTGGTGGATGGAACTGCACTTAGCGTTGTTGTTTGGCGAAATAGTTCATCCGCACCTGGCAAACTCACACGACGACTCACTTAGCTCCTCCTCGGGAAATTAATTCGCGGGCAAGCCTGCGATATGAAATGGCTCCGACCGAACTACTTGCGTAAGTAGTGACCGGCTCTCCTTTAACCGTAGATTCAGAGAATCTGATGGTTCGGGAAATAATTGTGTCTAGAAGCTCATCTGGAAATTCTTTGGCGATGAGTTCGAGAACATCACGAGAGTGACCCGTTTTGCGCTCAAACATGGTTGCAAGAATTCCATAAATTTCGAGCTCTGGGTTTGTATTTTCGCGAATTTTATCGATGGTCTTCTTGACGAGCGACAAGCCGAGAACTGCAAAGTACTCACATTCCATCGGAATGATTACGCCATTGGAAGCTGTGAGAGCGTTAATTGTTAGCGTACCTAGTGAAGGGGAGCAGTCGATCAAAATATCGTCATAGTTCTCTATGACTGGAGCCAGCATCTTGCGAAGTTTGTGCTCTTTAGCGATTTCAGTAACGAATGCTGCTTCTGCCGCAGCAAGATCTTCATGTCCCCGTATGAAATCAAGTCCAGCTACGTTCGACTTTAAAATAAAATCATTTATGTTTGCATTGGGATCATTGAGCAAATACCAGATAGAACCGTATTGCTCTTTGAGCTGAAGTTGCTTAATGCCAAGTCCAGTTGTCATCGATGCTTGTGAATCAAAGTCAATGAGAAGAACCCTGCGACCAAGCTCTGCAAGGGCTGCGCCGAGGTTAATAGTTGTTGTTGTCTTACCAACTCCACCTTTTTGGTTCACGATTGCAATAACTCGCGCCGATCCAGGTTCTGGGCTCTTCACCTTGTCTGGGAAGTTAATTGCCTTTTTGCCGAGAACGACCGATGAGGTAGCGAGATCTTCCCCGCGGTTTGTCGATTTATCTTCCAAGCGAGAAATCCCCGAATTGCTTTTTGCCATGAGGCGGACATTACGGCGGTGCGGTGTACATGGCAAGCGAACATGCGGGTACCTTTCACCCATGACAGATTCATCCGGCACGACAGGTTTGATATCCGAGGCTGGGGAAAACGCCTTCTCGGTACATCTATCGAACTTTGACGGGCCTTTTGACCTGCTATTACAGCTCATTTCTAGGCACAAAATGGACATTACCGAGGTTGCACTTGGGGTGGTCACGGACGATTTCATTGCCTACATCAAGTCGCTTGAGGGTTCGGAGAATGGCTGGGACTTGGATCAGACGACTGAATTCCTTGTAGTGGCGGCAACCCTTTTGGACCTCAAAGCGGCAAGACTCTTGCCATCTGGGGAAGTGGACGATGAATCTGACCTAGCTTTACTAGAGGCCAGGGACCTTCTCTTCGCTCGCCTGCTTCAGTACCGAGCCTTTAAGGAGATCGCTGCAATATTCACGGCAAGAATTGAAGTTGCCGACAGAAGTTTCCCTCGCTTGGTGGCCATGGAGCCGCATTTTGCCCAGCTCCTTCCCGAGGTTTTGATAGGGGTCGGGGCGGCCCGCTTCGGAGCCATAGCCCAGCGCGTTCTATCCCCTAAAACCCCTCTAGCCTTCTCCTCAGAGCACATTCATCAGCCTCTGGTGAGCGTGACGGAGCAGGCGGCCAAGCTCGTTGACATCCTACGTAAGAGCGGCAGGGCGAGCTTTAGACACCTCATCGCCGATGCTGAGTCGAGTTTGGTCGTGGTGGCACGGTTCCTAGCTTTGCTTGAGCTCTACCGCGAAGGAGCAGTACGTTTTGAGCAGGTCGTGGCTCTGGGCGAACTCCAAATCACGTGGCAAGGTGGCGAAAATGGGGAAATTTCAGTAAGTGATGAGTTTGATTTGCCTCCACAAGTACTTGAAACCGAAACAAAAGAGGAATAAATGTCTCAACTAGAACTTAACAGATCCATCGAAGCTATCCTGATGGTGGTTGATGAACCGGTCACCGAAGTCATCCTGGCTCAGATTACCGAGGTGCCGACAGAGGAAGTTGTTCAGGCTCTGCGTGCACTTGCGGCTGAATATGAAGAACAAGGTCGTGGTTTTCAGCTCAGGGAGATCGCAGGAGGATGGCGTTTCTACAGTCATCCAGACCAGGCGCCCATGGTCGAAAAGTTTGTTTTGGATGGTCAACAGTCGCGCTTAACTCAAGCCGCCCTTGAGACTTTAGCTGTGATTGCCTATCGCCAGCCGGTATCCAGAGCTCGCGTATCAGCGATCCGAGGCGTGAATGTCGAGGCAGTTATGAAGACACTTCTAACGCGCGGCCTCGTAGAGGAGCGCGGGGTGGAACACGAAACTGGCGCCATTTTGTACGGGACCACCAGTTACTTCCTCGAAAAGATAGGAATTCGGGGAATTGAAGACTTGCCAGCCTTGGCTCCATTCTTGCCCGGCGTTGATGGCTTGGACGAGGTTCTTGCCTCTTTAACCGAGTAATACCTGCACTGATCTAGCACTTATACTAATCCTCCCACGCCCGTATGGCCGTGATGAGAGGAAGTTTCAACATGGCTTTAATCCGCCTTCAAAAAGTTTTAGCCGATGCCGGTATCGCCAGTCGGCGTGCAAGCGAGCAACTCATCCTTGACGGTCGCGTCAGTGTCGATGGAATTCAAGTTCTTGAACTCGGAACCAAGGTAGATCCAGAAATCTCTAAAGTTGAAGTAGATGGTGAATCAATCTCAACTAAAAAGGACAACGTTTACTTTGCATTTCATAAACCAGCAGGTGTTTTGTCCACCATGTCGGACCCTGAAAATCGGCCCTGCCTTGGGGACTATTTCCGTGAAAGAAGCGAGCGGCTTTTTCACGTTGGACGTCTAGACAAGGAGAGCGAGGGACTAATCCTCCTGACGAATGATGGAGATTTGGCTCATCGTGCTACCCACCCCTCTTACGGCATGGTGAAGAAGTACCTAGTTGAAATTGAAGGTGTCCTAACGAAGGAGCAGCTGGCTGATGCGTTGAAGGGAATCCAGCTGGAGGACGGTCTGGCCAGGGCGCTTTCCATCAAGACGGTAAGGGAGGTAAGTCCAAAGCACTCCTGGGTAGAGATCGACATCCATGAAGGGCGATACCACATCGTCCGGCGCATGTTCGAAGCTTTCGGGCTACCAGTGATTCGATTGATCCGGACAAACTTCGGGCCCATCCTTTTGGGGGAGACTGGAATCGGCAGATATCGGAAGATTAACGAGGTGGAGTTATTGAATTTATATAAGGTTTTAAAGATAAATCAATAAATAGAATTCATGAAAAACCTTAAAGCTTTATATATGTATTTTATATAATCAGATATTATCGATAAATGGTTAATTTTGCGCTTTTTATTGTTGATAAAATCGATAAAACGCTTATTAGGACCGCCAGAATACTTACTGTGAAATTTTATCGACATTTCAGAGTGTGTATTTATATATAAAACAATAAATGCTTATACACATTAAGTGCTTTTAGAGTGTCCTCCGCCTCTGAGCCTCACGATTGGGTAGTCTTAGACAGTGAGCATCAAAGCCCTTCGGGGAGCCGTCCAACTCAAGGCAGACGATCGTCAGGAGATGCTCGAAGCGGTAAAAGAGGTTCTTCAGCAGATGATGCAGAAGAACAACCTTGCAGTCTCTGACTTGATTTCTGTCATCTTTACCAGCACCCCGGATCTTGTGTCTGAGTTTCCAGCTGTTGCAGCGCGGGAATTGGGAATGGGAGAAATACCCTTGATGTGCTCAGTTGAGATAAATGTTCCCGGTGCCTTGCCTCGCGTCGTCAGGGTCATGATGCATGCCAGCACAGGGCTCACAACATCGGAAATCAAACACATTTACATACGCGGAGCAGAAGTCCTGCGTCGCGATTTAGCGCAGTAGTTTCATGAAAATACGCATAATTGGTGCTGGACTAATAGGCACTTCAATAGCTCTTGGTCTAAGAACCACCGGTCACTCGGTTCAAATCGAAGATGAAGACCCGGAGATGGAACAGATCGCCCAGAATCTCATCAATCAAGCGGGCGAGCTTGTCACCCCAGATCTTTTTATAGTCGCTACGCCAATTTCTTCCATCACTTCGGTCGTAAAGTCCCTTGCCGCCAACTACCCTAGAGTGGATGTTATAGATATTGGGGGATTAAAGTCTGAAGTTGTTAATGAGATCGAGAGATTTCCAGAGATCGCTGAATTTTTCTGCTCTACGCACCCAATGGCTGGTCGTGAGATTGCAGGTGCACTCGCTGCGAGAGGTGATCTTTTTGAAGGGCGCATTTGGATTATCACTCCAACGTCACGGACATCGTCGACTCTGTACCAAAAGGCAATGATGATTGTGAAGGACCTTGGTGCCTCGGTCGTTGAACGCGACTCTGCTTCGCATGACAAGGCTATTGCTGGGATATCTCATCTTCCTCAAGTAATTAGTTCGTTATTGTCGTTAACACTGGAAGACCTGTCTCAAGAAGATTTAGCTCTTGCGGGGCAAGGATTGAAAGATGTATCTCGCTTAGCAGCGTCGGACCCAACTCTTTGGGCTGAATTGCTTCACGAGAATAGGGGCGCGCTTGCACCGCTCCTTGAGCGCTTCGCTAGTCATTTAAATGATTTATCGACTTCTCTACAAAACGATGATCTGAGGAAGACTTTAGATCTTTTGGAAGCTGGGCGCGTAAATCATCGCAGAATTCCTGGCAAGCATGGCGGAAAAAAACGTGATTATTGGTATCTGCCAATTGTGATTGAAGACAAACCTGGTCAACTCGCAGAAATATTTGATGCTTGTGCCCTAGTAAAAGTGAACGTTGAGGATATTGCTATTGAACACACTCCTGGTCAGGAGAGTGGTTTGGTGAATCTAGCCCTTTCCCGTGAAGATGCTTCAAAACTATACGATCAATTGCTCAAGAACAACTGGAAAGTTCACCTTCCTCGAGAATCGATCGGCTAGCTCTCAATAGAGCGTTAAGGTTCTCTTATGTCGACCGTCGTAATAGCAATTGATGGTCCAAGCGGTTCAGGAAAATCCAGTACAGCTCGCGCAATTGCCCAAAGAGCAAATTGGAAATATCTAGACACTGGCGCCCTATATAGAGCCATCACCTGGCTTGCTCTAAGAGAAAACGTCACGGATCCCGCGACGATCATTTCTGCGCTCACCAATAATCCAATTACTTTTAATAGTGATCCAATAGAGCCCAGGATATTTGTCGGTGATACTGACGTCACTTCAGATATTCGTTCTGCTCGCGTGACAGATCAAGTTTCTATTTACTCCGCTATCCCTGAGCTGCGCCTTTATCTACTCGAGATTCAGCACCAAATTATCTCTGCTGCGCCCCATGGAATAGTTGTCGAAGGCAGAGATATCGGTACGGTTGTTGTTCCAGATGC
>JBAWYW010000034.1:0-6844 GCA_037143395.1 Actinomycetes bacterium
TCTCGCACTTCATTTGTAATTCTTGTTGAAATCTTCTCCAGTACTTCGTACGGAAGTCGACTCCAATCTGCCGTCATAGCATCTTCACTCGATACGGGGCGCAGAACTATTGGATGACCATACGTTCTGCCATCTCCCTGAACTCCGACGCTTCTAACATCGGCAAGAAGAACTACTGGGCACTGCCAGATCTGGCGATCTAGACCTGCTAACTTTAATTCATCTCTAGCGATTAAATCCGCTTTTCGCAGAATACTAAGTCTATTCTCAGTAACTTCACCGATAATTCGAATGGCTAAACCTGGACCAGGGAAAGGTTGGCGCCAAACTATCTCTCCTGGCAGGCCGAGTTGTAATCCAACTTCACGCACTTCATCTTTAAATAGTGTTCGAAGTGGCTCAATCAGTGTGAACTGCAAATCATCTGGGAGTCCTCCAACATTGTGGTGCGATTTGATATTTGCCGTTCCTTCTCCCCCACCGGATTCAACAACATCAGGGTAAAGAGTTCCCTGCACAAGGTAATCGACGCTTCCAGAAGCTGAAATTTCTCTTGCAGCGCTTTCAAAGGAACGAATGAATTCTGCGCCAATGATTTTACGTTTGGTTTCTGGGTCTGTAACTCCAGTGAGCGCAGTTAGAAACTTTGCTCTTGCATCGACAACTTTGAGTTCAACACCAGTAACTGCGACAAAGTCTCTCTCTACCTGAACTGCTTCACCTTCACGTAGTAAACCATGGTCTACAAAAACACAGGTGAGTTGGGATCCGATCGCTTTTTGGACAATTGCTGCCGCAACAGCTGAATCGACTCCACCAGATAAACCGCAGATGACTCTCTTATCTCCAACAAGTTCTTTAATCTTTGCAACTTCAGTTGCAACAATATTTGCACTTGTCCACGTTGGCTTGCACCCGACAATATCTATCAACCAACGGCGCAATATTTCTTGTCCATTTTCTGAGTGCATGACTTCTGGGTGGAATTGCACTCCAGCCAAAGTCGCGTCGCTATTTTCATAGGCAATTATTGGTGTTGCGTCCGTCTTTGCAGTTGAGGTAAATCCCTGTGGAGCTTGTGTCACGCTATCGCCGTGGCTCATCCATACTTTGAATTCCTTTGCAAGGTCACCAAGTAACTTGGACTTTCCATCGTGGGTCATAGATGTGCGACCAAATTCTGATTTACCAGTTTGTGTGACTACTCCGCCAAGGGCTGCAGCCATCACTTGGAAGCCATAGCAAATCCCAAAGATAGGAATGTTATGTTCAAAGAGCTTGGAATCAAGTGTTGGAGCACCTGGTTCATAAACACTTGAAGGTCCACCAGACAAGATAATTGCTTTAGGTTTCTTAGCAAGAATCTCTGCGACAGGCATCGATGATGGAATGATCTCTGAATACACGTGTGCTTGGCGTACACGGCGAGCAATTAATTGTGCGTACTGCGCACCAAAATCAATAACAAGTACCAGGTCTTGTTCTGCCTGATTAGGCACGATCTACGACGACTTCTACCCGTTGAAATTCTTTAAGATCTGAATATCCGCATGTTCCCATTGCGCGGCGCAGCGCTCCGAATAAATTCATTGAGCCATCTGCGGTATGAGATGGGCCAACCAAAATATCTTTAAGAGTTCCAACTGTTCCAACATGAACTCTGTCACCACGAGGAAGTTCGCTGTGATGTGCTTCAGATCCCCAGTGCCAACCCTTGCCGGGTGCTTGGGTCGCGCGTGCAAGCGGAGAACCCATCATGACAGCATCTGCGCCGCATGCAATTGCTTTTGCAATATCACCACTGCGACCAACTGATCCATCAGCAATAACGTGAACATAGCGACCACCAGATTCATCCATATAGTCACGGCGTGCTGATGCAACTTCTGCAACTGCCGATGCCATAGGTACTGCAATTCCCAAAACTGTCCTTGTTGTGTGGGATGAACCTCCACCAAAACCAACCAATACTCCAGCAGCTCCCGCGCGCATAAGGTGCAGTGCGCCTGTTGCCGTTGCGCATCCGCCCACAATGACCGGAACATCTAATTCATATATAAATTTCTTTAAATTTAGAGGCTCTGCTTTGTTTGAAACATGCTCAGCACTCACCGTTGTTCCTCGGATAACAAAGAGATCTACTCCCGCAGCAACAACAACTTTATGTAGCTCTGCTGTGCGCTGTGGAGAGAGCGCTGCAGCAACAGTCACACCCGCTGCGCGTATTTCTGCGATACGAGACTTAATGAGATCTTCTCGAATAGGAGCAGCATAAAGTTCTTGCATACGCCTAATTGCTTGCTCTTGTGGAAGGGATGCAATTTCACCCAATGCAATACGCGGATCTTCATGACGAGTCCATAAACCTTCAAGGTTTAGAACTCCAACTCCACCAATTTTTCCAATTTCAATTGCAGTTTCTGGAGAGACAACAGAATCCATCGGCGCTGCAAGCATGGGTAGATCAAACTTGTATGCATCAATCTGCCACTGAATAGAAACTTCATCTGCCTCACGGGTACGACGACTTGGAACGATCGCGATGTCGTCAAATGAATACGCTGTCTTTGCGCGCTTCCCAGGACCAATCTCAATATCGTTCATCGTCTCCTACTTCCCGCCTCGGTAATTTGGTGCATCTGCAACATCCAAAATGTCATGTGGATGACTTTCCTGTAATCCCGCTGCCGTGATCTGAATCATCTGCCCTTTGCTCTGTAAATCCTTAATAGTTGCTGCCCCCGCATAACCCATACCAGAACGCAATCCTCCAACAAGTTGATGGATAACTGTGGCAACTGGTCCGCTGTAAGCAACTTTTCCTTCAATACCTTCTGGAACAAGTTTATCTTCAGCCAGCACATCATCTTGCATATAACGATCTTTCGAATATGACTTCTGTTCTCCACGTGATTGCATCGCGCCGAGTGAACCCATTCCTCGATAACCTTTAAATTTCTTTCCACCAATTTCAATGAGCTCACCAGGTGACTCATCACATCCTGCAAGAAGTGAACCGAGCATCACGGTATCTGCGCCAGAAACAATCGCCTTTGCGATATCTCCTGAATATTGCAATCCACCATCGGCTATGAGAGGAATGTCAGCAGTGAAGCACGCCTTATGGGCTTCCATAATCGCGGTTACTTGTGGGACGCCAACGCCTGCAACAACGCGAGTAGTGCAGATTGATCCAGGTCCAACACCAACTTTTACTGCATCAACGCCTGCGTTAATGAGTGCTTGTGCTCCGGCACGTGTTGCCACATTTCCACCAATGACATCTACATGAGGGAATTGTTTTTTAATGCGAGCAATAGCTTCAAGTACAGCTCGATGATGGCCGTGGGCTGTATCTACAACGACAACATCTACTCCTGCATCAATGAGAGCAACCGCGCGGGAATATCCATCTTCACCAACACCAACGGCTGCGCCAACAATTCCAGAAGCTTTTGCTGTCTTAACATGCTTAACCTGATCTTCAATAGATAAATTGCGGTGCAAAATGCCAATACCACCGGCTTTTGCCATAGCAATTGCCATGGTTGATTCAGTAACCGTATCCATTGCTGAAGAAACCACAGGAACATTGAGGGAAATATTTCGAGTCAGGCGGGTTTTTGTATCTACTTCACTTGGAACGACTTCGGATGCATCTGGAAGTAGTAGAACATCATCGTAGGTCAGCCCCGTCATTATTACTTTTTCGCGGGCGCCTTCCATCATGGGGCAAGTCTAGGGGTTCAAAATCTCTGCTTCTAAACGCCCACAGCGCGTGAGATCTCACGCCTTGCGGCGCTTAGATCATCAACAAAGTTTGCGCTCTTGCAGCGGTCAGGGTTCCATCCGGGCCCACCCAAGATAACCCGAGGGGCAGGACGGAGCTTTGGAAGTTCTTGGATGATCGCAGGATTACCATTTTTAGAAAGTTGCGCCCATAAGAAAATCGCTGGTGGCCCCACGCGCCTGACAACTTCATTGATGGCAGATTGCGGTGTTCTAGCACCTAGGAATTGAACTTGAATTTGATCCTCAGCTAGGCAGGCAGCGAGCGCAGTGATGGCAAGTGAATGGATCTCTTCATCCACGCATGCCAGAAGTACCGGCCGAGAATTCACAGGAGCTGTGAGTTGTTCGGTGCATTCATTCAAAAGGCGGTTAATAATTTCAGTGAGTAGATGTTCGATTTCAATTCCAGTTCCCGTTGCTGCCCACTCCTCGCCAACTAAGACAAGAACCGGTGTTAAGACATTGCACCAGGTAGCGGCAATTCCATTTCTTTTAATTTCTGATCGAATGATTTGCTCAGCTGAATTGCGGTCAAGGGCGTGAATTGCGGTATTTAGCATCGAGACCGCGGCAGAATCTGTTTCTGGCAACTCCCCAGAAAGTTCTGGGTCAATCTTTCCTTTGAAATTAAGCGCTGCTTCTGCGGCATCTGCTGGGGCAACACCAGAGATCACAAGCTTTCGCATATGAATAAGTTTTGCTACATCGCTCTCGCTATATCTGCGGTGCTCTCCATCAGAATGCTCACTAGGCCCCAAGCCATAGCGCCTATCCCATGTGCGAAGCGTTGCTGGGGCTACCCCTAAACGCCTGGCAACAGCGGCCACGGTAAAGGCAGGGGTCGGGGCAGAGCTGCGGGAAGCCATGCGCTAATCGTCTAGGCAAAAGGTGTTTTGCGCCACTTGAGGGCTTGGGGACTTGAACAACCTACGGCGCGGTTGTAATGTTTGGCTACACCCACGAACCAGGAGGACCAGATGGCTGAAATTTCACGACTACCACGCCCAGTTCTTTCAGAGTGGGAATGGCAGAACCAAGGTGCATGCCGCGAACTTCCTTCAGAGATGTTTTTTCATCCAGATGGCGAGCGCGGACCAAGCCGCAACAACCGCATTGCCAGAGCTAAAGCAGTGTGCGCATCATGCCCAGTCATCCAGCAATGCAGAGAGCATGCACTTGCTGTTCAAGAACCATATGGAATTTGGGGCGGCCTATCTGAAGATGAGCGCCTGATTGTTATTGATCACCAAACAAAAACTCCACGCCAGGTTATTGGCGCGGAGTTTGTTACTGCTTCTTAATTTAGCTAATTAATGTGAGTGACCACCAGGTCCATGTCTATGACCATGTCCTTGTGCCTCTTCAACCTTATCTTCTGGTGTTTCAAAGACCAGTGCTTCGGTTGTAATAAACATCGCAGCAATTGAAGCTGCGTTAGCCAAAGCAGAGCGGGTCACCTTTACAGGATCAATCACGCCCACTTTAACGAGATCTTCATAGACATCGGTTGCAGCATTAAAACCTTCATTTGGCTTCATTGTGCGAACCTTTGCAACAACGACATAACCTTCTTGGCCAGCATTTTCTGCAATCCAACGAAGTGGCTCATCGCATGACTTCTTCACAAGACGCACGCCAACTGCGCGGTCTCCTTCAAAGCCAAGATCGCCATCAAGTGCGCCGGCTGCATGCACAAGTGCTGCGCCTCCGCCAACAACGATTCCTTCTTCAACGGCTGCGCGAGTAGCAGAAATAGCATCTTCAAGGCGGTGCTTCTTCTCCTTGAGCTCTACCTCGGTGTGTGCGCCGACCTTAATGACACAGACGCCGCCAGCTAGCTTTGCAACGCGCTCCTGCAACTTTTCTTTATCCCAATCAGAATCTGATTGAGCAAGTTCGTTGCGGATCTCATTGACTCGTGCTGCTACCTCGGTCTTATCTCCCGCACCATCAACGATTGTTGTGGTGTCCTTGGTGATAACAACGCGGCGGGCCTTACCAAGTAGATCGATAGTGACTTGTTCTAACTTAAGTCCAACATCAGCGGTAATAACCTGACCACCTGTGAGCACGGCAATGTCTTGCAACATTGACTTGCGACGATCACCAAAACCTGGTGCCTTGACGGCAGCAGATGTGAATGTTCCGCGCATGCGGTTCACAACGAGTGTTGAAAGGGCTTCACCCTCAACATCTTCAGCGATGATCAAAAGAGGCTTGTTGCTCTGAGCAACCTTTTCAAGCACAGGCAAGATTTCAGCGAGCGCTGAGATCTTCTGTCCTGAGATCAAAATGAATGCATCTTCTAGAACTGTCTCCATGCGATCTGAATCGGTAACAAAGTAAGGAGAGATATAACCCTTATCAAATTGCATACCTTCAGTGAAATCTAGCTCTAAACCAGTTGTTGATGACTCTTCAACTGTGATGACTCCGTCTTTGCCGACCTTGTCCATTGCTTCAGCGATGAGGTCACCGATTGCTTTATCTTGAGCAGAGATGGTTGCAACATCTGCAATCTGGGCTTTGCCAGAGACAGGAGTTGAGTTTTTCTTCAGCTCTTCTGAAACTGCCTTCACGGCTGCTTCGATTCCGAATTTAATATCCATTGGCTGCGCGCCGGCGGCAAGGTTACGAAGACCTTCCTTCACCATTGCTTGAGCCAAAACTGTTGCTGTTGTAGTTCCATCACCGGCAACATCGTTGGTCTTTTCTGCAACTTGCTTCACAAGTTGAGCGCCCATGTTCTCGGCTGGATCTGAAAGTTCAATCTCTTTCGCAATTGTTACGCCGTCATTTGTGATGAGGGGCGCTCCATAAGACTTTGAGATAACCACGTTACGACCCTTAGGTCCAAGTGTTACCTTCACTGTGTCGGCGAGGATATTCACTCCGCGCTCCATGGCGCGACGAGCTTCTTCGTCGAAGGATAAAGTTTTACCCATTGTTATTTCTTCTCAATGATGGCAAGAACATCGCGAGCTGAAAGGACGAGGTACTCCTCGTTGTTGTACTTCACTTCAGTTCCGCCGTACTTGCTATAAAGAACAAC
>JBAWYW010000035.1:0-6681 GCA_037143395.1 Actinomycetes bacterium
AAGTAATCGATCTTATGCTCACGAACAACTTTAGGAATATGAAGCACCGCTGAAGTTACGACAAGAGCAATAATTCCAAAAGGAAGGTTGATGTAGAAAATCCAGCGCCAGCCAGTTAGTCCAAGTACCTTTGCGTGATCTGAGAAGAATCCACCTAGAAGCGGACCAGCAACAGTTGCAAGACCCCAGACCGCACCAAAGTAACCCTGGTAGCGACCACGTTCGCGAGGTGAGACAACATCTCCGATGATCACAAATGTCAGCGACATCAATCCGCCGGCACCTAAACCTTGGAATGCACGAGAGATGATGAGCTGATTCATTGAGTGAGCAGCACCTGCTGCAAATGAACCTATCAAAAAGATAATAATCGCAAACTGGAAGACCTGACGACGACCATAGAGGTCGGAGATCTTTCCGTATAGCGGAGTTGATGCTGTTGAAGTTAGAAGATAAGCAGTAACAACCCATGTGTAATGGTTAAGTCCACCAAGATCCACGGTGATTGTTTTAAGGGCAGTAGAAACGATTGACTGATCGAGGGCGGCTAGCAGGAGCCCGGTCATCAATCCGACCATTACTGCAGTAATTTGCTTATGCGTCATTGGTTCGTGAGACGTAGCGTTTTTAGGCATGTACTTCCTATCGGTATAAGTAATGAGTGCTGCCATATACGGCTGCTGTTTGTTGAACTTTCAACAGAAAGGATACCGCCTACGTACCCCATCTGTTCGCTAAGATGAAGGTATGAAGAGTGTGATTGCTGAAAACCTCGTCAAGACGTACAGCAAAGGCTCAGTTAGGGCCCTTGATGGACTGAGCCTTGATGTCGAAGAGGGAACAGTGCTGGGAGTACTAGGGCCAAATGGTTCGGGTAAAACCACCACAGTGCGCATTCTTGCAACACTTCTTAAACCAGATTCTGGTCACGCGATGGTTGGCGGTATCGATGTCGTTAAGAATCCAAAAGCAGTTCGAGAAATCATTGGTTTATCTGGTCAATATGCAGCGGTAGATGAAACTCTCACTGGTTGGGAAAACCTTGTGATGTTTGGCCGTCTTTATCATCTCAGCGCAGATCAAGCTCGGGTACGTGCGCGTGAATTACTTGAGCAGTTCTCACTTACTGATGCAGCGAAGCGTCCAATCAAAACGTTCTCTGGTGGAATGAGACGCCGCCTTGATTTAGCGGCATCACTGATCATTCGCCCTAAAGTTTTATTCCTAGATGAACCAACAACAGGACTTGATCCCCGTGGTCGCATGGATATGTGGGGAGTTATTGAAGGTCTTGTGAAAGAAGGCGTAACGCTGCTTCTAACAACTCAGTACCTTGATGAAGCAGATCAACTCTCTGATGACATTGCCGTGATTGATCGGGGAACCGTGATTGCAAGAGGAACATCTGATCACCTCAAAGATAAAGTAGGTGGAGAGCGTCTTGAGATTGTTGTCAGTGAAAAAGACATTACCGCTGCCCGTCAGATCATTGACCGTGTTTCAGGATCAACTAGCACCCTAGATGCCGGTCTTCGAAAGATCTCAGCTCCCGTCACAAGTGGCAGTACAGCCCTTGTCGGCGTTATTCGTGAATTTGATGCTCAAGGACTTCATGCGTTAGACGTGGCGCTTAAGCGCCCATCCCTTGATGATGTATTTATGTCTCTCACAGGCCACGCAGCAGAAGAAGAAAAACTTGAAGAAGCCAAGGGGAAGAAAAGAGGTGCTCGCAAATGAATGCACTCAGCGACGCTCTCATCATCACTAAGCGCCAACTTCAGCAATTAATTCGCGTACCTGAAGTACTTATTTTTAACACTATTCAACCTGTGATGTTTGTTCTGCTCTTTAGATATGTCTTTGGTGGACTTGGCGCAGGCATTCCTGGTGGTTATGTGCAACTACTTATGCCAGGAATCTTCGTTCAGACAGTGACTTTTACTTTGGCAGCAACTGCGCAAGGTTTAGCTCAAGATATGGAGAAGGGTCTTATTGATCGTTTCAGATCTTTGCCTATCGCTCGTTCTGCAGTTGTAATGGGACGAACACTCGGTGATGGACTGCTCAACATTGTTGTCTTAATTGTTATGGGACTTGCTGGATATGCCGTTGGTTGGCGCCCAACATCAGGGCCTCTTCACATCTTTGCTGGTTTTCTTATGCTGCTTTTCTTTGGTTACGCGCTTTCATGGGCAGGTGTATTTGGAGGACTTTTCTCTAAAGATGCACGAGTAGTAGGAAATATTTCATTCCTCTTCACATTCCCTTTGACCTTCTTGTCTAACGCCTTTGCCCAGACAACTTCTATGCCAAAGCCTCTTCAATACTTTGCCGAGTGGAATCCAGTTTCAACCATGGTCGCCGCAACCCGCCAGCTCTTTGGTTTCCATAATAAGTTCGGAGTGACAGCAAATTCATATCCAAGCCAGCACCCTGTGACAACATCGCTTTTTTATATGGTTGTGATTATGGCTGTCTTTATGCCGCTCAGCGTTCGCCGCTATAAGAACAGGCAGTAATTAATCAGTAATTAGTAGGGCTTAGCGTGTTTGATAGTTACTGGATAAACTTTTTTGTTTGGCGCTTCATAGTTCACAGTTTCGCCAACCTTTGCTCCGTGCACAGCAGAGCCCAGCGGAGATTTCTCTGAGTAAACATCAATTTCCCCATTTGCAATCTCACGTGATCCAAGAAGGAAGATAATTTCATCCCCATCCATATCAATAGTGATAATCATGCCAAGTCCAACGACACCCGACTCACTCTCTGGAGCAGTACCGATATGAGCGTTATCTAACATGTGCTTGAGTTGGCGAATTCGACCAACAATCTTTCCTTGCTCTTCGCGAGCAGCGTGATAGCCACCGTTCTCTTTCAAATCACCTTCAGCGCGTGCAGCTTCAATCTTCTTCACAATATCTGCAAAACGTGGTCCTTCAAGGTCTGCTAATTCAGCGCGAAGGCGCGCAGCAGCTTCCTCGGTCAACCATGTTTGTCCTGTAGTCATAAGGCGATGAGTTTAGCCTGCCTTAGTGGCAGCGCTCAATTGATGCGCTCACCGCAGGGGTACGCGTAGGAATATGCACGGTGCGCCTTGAGTTATTGGCACCTGCTGGGATCTGATCAGTAATTTGTCCAACAGTATTTGCTTGGTAATCACTTGCAATGATGATGCACTCATGGGATCTATTTGCACTTCGCACATTAACAAAATAAGTCATGCTCATTTGTGTCGGGCTATCGACAGAAAATGAGATCACATTTGTATGTATTTCAGGTTTTGAAAAATGATTAGCTGACCAGATAAGCCAGGCGCCGCCAACAACAAGCAGCACGAGAGCGGGTGTGACCCACCTTGCAATTTTTGGCTTTGAAGTCCCATAGCGCGCTTGAAGATAAGGCGTCTGGTCCTGGTTCATAACGCAAGCATAGGATAATCGAGCATAATTAAGCCATGAGCGATTCCACTGATATCAGCACTGGCTTAGCCGGCTCACTTGTCATGATCATTTTATGCACCGCTGTGACATTTTTGCTGATTTCGTTTTATCGCAGATATAAGCGAGTCCAAGAAAAAGAAATTCACAATAGCGGTGAATAAGCATCTTCGCCCTGTTGCTCTTGGATTAGCGCTTCTATTTCTTTCTGGAATCTTTGTTGAATTAGGGCTGTGGCAGTGGCACCGCGCCCAGGCGACTAGCGCCCAAGGAAAGCTAATTCCATCATCTGTTCCTGTAGCCCTTACGGACGTTGATAAAGCAGGTAGAAATATCTCTACCAAAGCTGTCAATCGCATCGTGACGCTGCAAGGACACTATGTAAAAGATTATGTTGCGCCTACTCAGAACGTAGGCGCAGATGGTTACAAGGATTTGTCTGTGGGACTCTTTGAGATTTCTGGCAATAGAGCAATCTTGATTGTTCGCGGCTTACATGATGCAAGCATTGCTCCAACATCTGCGCAGTTAGATATCACAGGGCGTTTATATCCAAGACAGCAAGAAGATCATGGTTTTAATAGCCCAACATCTCTCGGTCGTATTGATCCGGCTCTCGTTGCAGGAACCGGTCATTACAGTCTCTTTGATGGCTACATCATCGCAATTTCAGAGAAGGATGTAGCGGGCAAAGAGATCACAGGAAATCGAGTGCCCGCGCCAGTTCTCAAGCAATCAATCTCAGGTTTTTATTGGCAACACATTGCTTATGTTGTGATCTGGTGGTTTATGGCGATCTTGGTGCTTTTTGCGCCTCTGATTGCTAAACGAAATGAACGCAGGCTCAGCGCCAAAGAGTTAGAGGTAGAGTAAGGACATGAAAATACTTGGAGGCGGTATAGAAGGTGCTCTTGCTCGCTATAAATTCATGGCGATCTGGTCAGGAACTTTCTCACTTCTTCTCTGGTTCGTAGAGGTTCCCGCCCACCTTGCTTTCCATAGCAAGCTGGCAATATGGGCTGCAATTGCCATCATTCACGGCTTCACATACCCGATTTATATCTTGGCTGCCTTTACCTATTGTTTGAAAGCTCGCACAAGCCTGATGACGATGCTCTTTTATATTCTTGCCGGCACGCTTCCTGTTGCATCATTTATCGCTGAAAGAAAAGCAGTAGAGCGCTACAAAACTCTTCGCAAGTAGAAATTGCATAATGAGCAATCCCGCAAAGCAGGCGATTAAAGCTCTGCTTTATCCGATCTATCAGCGGCGCCTTCTCCATCAGTTAGATTTCACTCAAACCCCTCACCACGTAGGCGTCATCCTTGATGGCAACCGTCGGTGGGCAAAATCAAACTATGGCGCTACCGCAGAAGAGGGCCATAAGGCCGGGGCTGAAAAAATAGTTGAGCTCTTGGGATGGTGTGAAGAAGCTGACGTCAACATCATCACTCTCTGGCTTCTATCAACAGATAATCTCAATAGAGATCCAGAAGAGCTAGATGCACTTCTGAAGATCATCTCTGCCGCGGTAGATCACCTCGATGAGTTAGGTAAGTGGGAGATCAAGCCCTTAGGAGCCCTAGAACTTTTGCCCCAGTGGTTGCAAGACAAACTTAAGAAGGTTGAAGCAGCGAGTAAGGGGCGAGCAAAGGTCGTGGTGAACGTTGCGATTGGCTACGGGGGCAGACGAGAGATCGTTGATGCGGTCCGTAACTACATTCAAGATGGAGTTACTCATGGACAGAGCGCAGATGAAATTGCGCAGAAGCTTTCTATCGATGAAATCGGTAAGCATCTTTATACAGCTGGAATGCCTGACCCTGAGTTAGTGATTAGAACTTCAGGAGAGCAGCGCCTCTCTGGATTCCTCCTCTGGCAATCAGCGCACTCAGAGTTCTATTTTTGTGAGGCATATTGGCCTGATTTTAGAAAGGTTGATTTCCTCCGAGCCCTTCGGGCATATGCCCAGAGGCATCGCCGCTTTGGAAAGTAATTTCCCACTTCTAAAAGTCATAGGAATTTAACTTTTCCTCACCGCGTGTCGCACGCCCCCGCGCTCTGGCGAGTTTTACTTTATGAGGCATAAGTTCTATTTGTCCTCCCCAGGATAGATGGAAGACCTACTCATACAAATACACAGAAATGCGAGAATCTCTTGGCAAACCCAAGGAGCCAAAATAACGGCCGCAAGACGTATGTGTTAGATACCAGTGTTTTATTAGCTGATCCGGTGGCGCTCGCCCGATTTGCCGAGCATGAAGTCATTATTCCCATCACCGTTATTGGTGAATTAGAGACCAAGCGCGATCATCCAGAATTGGGCTACTTTGCCCGCGAGGCTCTGCGCACCCTTGATGATTTAAGAATTAGCCACGGCCGCCTTGATGAATCAATCTCCATCAATGACATAGGTGGAACGATCAAGGTTGAGCTCAATCACTCAGATCCAACATCACTTCCTGCAGGCTTTTTGCGTGATGGCTCAAATGACTCACGAATTCTGGCTATTGCTCGTAATTTGATGGCGGAATCCCGCCAAGTTGTCTTGGTAACTAAAGATCTTCCACTTCGCGTGAAGGCATCATCTGTTGGTGTTGAATCTGAAGAGTATCGCCATGAACTTGCTTCAACTTCTGGGTGGACAGGAATGGTCGAGGCAAATGTTGGGGGCTCAGTTATTGACGCCCTTTACGAAAACGATAAGACGCCTCATGAACTTGGCAAAACCCATCCATGCCATACCGGAATTGTTTTGCATTCAGAAAAGGGAAGCGGCCTGGCAAGGGTCACAGCAGATAAGCAGATTCAATTAGTTCGAGGGGATCGCTCAGCTTTTGGATTACATGGCCGCTCAGCAGAACAACGAGTGGCTCTCGACCTGCTTTTAGATAATGACATTGGAATCATCTCTCTGGGTGGCCGGGCAGGAACGGGTAAATCTGCGCTCGCTTTATGTGCTGGTTTAGAAGCAGTTTTGGAGCGCCGCCACCATAAGAAGGTTGTGATCTTCAGGCCTCTCTATGCAGTGGGTGGCCAAGAGCTTGGATATTTGCCAGGAACAGAAGGGGAGAAGATGTCTCCTTGGGCCCAAGCGGTCTTTGATACTTTGGGTGCGCTGGTTAGCCAGACCGTGATCGATGAAATTATTGACCGGGGTTTGATCGAGGTTCTCCCCTTGACCCATATCCGAGGCCGCTCACTTCATGACTCTTTTGTTATCGTCGATGAGGCGCAGTCACT